>JBIOVQ010000280.1:0-27566 GCA_044867805.1 Burkholderiales bacterium
GGGGCCAACCTGTCCTTCAAGGGATGCAACTGGTTCTCGACCTACCGCATCCACCACCGAAGAGCCGTGCGATTTCGCGACCGCCGTTGTTTCCTGCTCGGCGATGCCGCACATATCCACAGCCCGGTCGGCGCGCAGGGCATGAACACCGGGTTGCAGGACGCCTACAACCTGGCGTGGAAACTCGCGCTCGTTGTCCAGGGCCGGGCGGATACCGCGCTGCTCGACTCGTACGAAGCCGAGCGCGTGCCTGTCGCCCGGCGCCTGCTCAACACGACCGACCGGGCATTCATGCTGGTCGTTTCCGACAGCTGGCTCGCCGGCCTGTTCCGCACCCAGGTGCTCGCCAGGATCGCCGCGTTCGCGCTGGACCGCGAGCGGATTCAAAGATTCGCTTTCGGCATCGTTTCCCAGACCGGGATCCGCTATCGGGCAAGCCCGCTCTCGCGAACGCTGGCGGGAGTTCCCAAGGGCGCGCCGGTGGCGGGCGACCGCTTTCCCTGGCTGCGGCTCAAGCTGCGGGCGAACAGCCCGGCCGAGGACCTGTTCCAGAAACTCGACGACACGCGCTTCAACCTGCTCGTCATCGGCCAGCGGGCGCCGGCCGTGGGCCTGCCTGGCCTCGGTGATCTGCTGAGCGCGCACGCGATACCCGATGATCCCGCCAACGCGAAGGAGCTGGCGCGTGTCGGGATCAGCGGGCCGGCGTTCTACCTCTTGCGGCCGGACGGCCATGTCGGGCTCGCCGGTACCCGGCTCGATGTCGATACCGTGAAGCGCTACCTCGCGGAACACCACATCCACCCGAACTTGGGAGCTTAAGAACCGGCCGGGCTGGCCTTGCGCGCGGCGGCGTAGCTGGGGTGAAGCGTGACAAGTGACGAGTGACGGGTCTCACGCCCGGCGGGCAGGGCCCGTTGCCCGTCCGCGAAACGGGACTAGAATATGGCCGGACGCGGATGGAGAAAACCATGGAAGCCCTCAAGGACGCCACTCATCTGTACGAAGTCGAGCGCCGGGCCCAGCACGCGGCGCGGCCCGGCTTCCGCATACAGGAGATCCAGATCTCGAAGAAGCAGAAGGTGCCCTGGCACTATCACAGCAATGTCCAGGACACGTTCTACGTGCTCCAGGGGAATCTCAGGCTGTTCCTGCGCGACCCCAAGGAGGAAGTCCGGCTCGGCCCGGGCGACACCTACACGGTCAAGCCGCCGCGTCCGCACCTGGTCACCAACGGGGGTGAGGGCTCGGCCACGTTCCTGGTGCTGCAGGGCATAGGCGAGTACGACTTCAACCCGCTGGTCTAACGCGCGTCGCATCCAGTGCGCTGCAAGCCGCCAGACGCCAGCCGCCAGACGCCAGCCGAAACCGGCATCCGACAAATAGAAGCCCGGGGCTTCTACAACGCCGTCGGGCTCGGCGCGAAGCCCTGAGCCGCTCCCGAGCGGCGAGGGACAAGGAACAAGGGGCAAGGAACAAGGTCTTCCTTGAACCTTGAACCTTGAACCTTGAACCTTGAACCTTGAACCTTGAACCTTGAACCTTGAACCTTGAACCTTGAACCTTGAACCTTGAACCTTGAATCGCTGCGTCACTTTCGCGAGGCGGGATCGGCTATAGTGACGGCATGGTCAACGAGAAAATCACGGTGCGGGTCACCGAGACCCGGCAAACGCTCGAAGTCGTCGTCTACAGCAAGCGCGCGGAAGTGATCGAGGTGGTGCTCGGCGAGGGCATGCACAGCATGAAATGTGCGCTGACCCCGACCCGCAACGAGCTCGCCTACGCCGGAACGATCATGGGCCGGGAGATCGTCTACGAGCGCAGCCGGGCGCAGGTCCAGGCCGACATCGACCGCCTCAATCCGGTGGTTAAGGGAATCCGCCGGCGCTGAGCGCGCCGAAAGCCGGGAAAATCACCCGCTCACAGCGGGCGGAAATGGAAATTGCGCTCCGCCGCGTGCAGCTTCGCATCGTCGCGCTTCGACAGCCCCCAGTGGTCGGTGCGCCCCGGCGGCCACTTCCAGTCGTCGGGGCCGCCGACCTTGTAGCCCGGGCCCACGCGCTCTATCTCCGAGGTGTACTCGATGACGGCGCCGAACGGCGCGACGTAATAGGCGAACACGTTGTTCCCGGGCCCGTGGCGGCCGGGACCCCAGACCGGCTCGACGCCCGCGTCCTTGAGCCGCCCGACGCCGCGCATCACGGCGTCGATGTCCTGCATTTCGAAGGCCATGTGGTGCAGGGCGGACACGCCGCTGCGGACATAGGCCAGCGAATGATGCGTGCTGTCGCAGCGGATGAAGTCCATGAATCTCGTCTGGTCCGTGAGCTTGAAGCCGAGCACGCCGAGCGCGAATTTCGTGCAGGCGTCGACGTCGCCGGCGCTGATAGGCACGTGCGTCAGGCCGATCGGGCGATCGGGATCCTTGATGCGCGGCGCCGGCTTCCTGTCGGTCACGAAGCGGTAGTTCTGGCCCTCGGGGCCGGTGATGCGGAAGCCGCCCGGCGCGCCCGGCTCATCCAGCTCCGCCGCGCTGGGCTTGGCGGCGAGGCCGGCCCTGGCCGCGCGCGCGCGTATGCGCTCCACCTCCGCCTTTGTCCCGGAAAACGTGACCGATACGATCGCCGGGCTGGCGGCCTCGGCAATCGCCATCACGTAGGGATGGTCGCCGGTGCCGCGAAGATACGTCGTCTTGCCGTTCCCGCCGGCCTCGATCAGGCCCCAAGGGCCAGCGAGGAATTCCACGGCCGCGCCGGCGCGCGGCATTTCCAGTTCCACGCTACGCAGTCTCATAAAGGGTCCGCTACAGCGGTCTGGCTGACGCGCGAAATGATACAACACGCGCCGGGCCGCTCGAGCACGATTCACCCGCGTTCAAGGCAGGTCCCTCGCGACGCGAAAGCCCCGCCGGCCGCTGCGCAATTCCTTATTGTCGCCCTCGCGGCGGGCCGAGCGGATGTCTTCCGGCCCGAGTCCCCACGCTCCGCCGCGAACCACTGCCTTGTCGCATTCCCCGCTCAGCCGGGGCGAGCCGTCTGCCGGGGAGCCGCCGTAGGAGGCGTTCCAGCAGTCGGCAGCCCACTGCCAGACGTTCCCGTGCATGTCGAAGAGGTTGAACCGGTTCGGCGGGAACGATCCCACCGGCCGGGTGCGGTCGCTGGGCTCTTCCGAGCAGCCATTGCAGTTCGCCATTTTCCGGCCCACGTCGTCGCCCCACGGATACGCGGTCCTGGCGCCGGCTCTGGCGGCGTATTCCCATTCGGCTTCCGAGGGCAGGCGGTAGACTTTCCCCGTTTTCGAGTTGAGCCACGCGAGAAAGTCCTGGGTGTCGTTCCAGCTCACGTAGAAAACCGGCCCGGTGCCGCGTCCCCAGCCCCGGTCGTTGGGTTTGTGTTTGCATGCGCCCTGCCGGACGCATTCGTCCCATTCGCCGAAAGTCACCGGATAGCGCCCGAGAGCGAAACCGCGCCCGATCCTGACGCGGGTAACCGGCCCTTCCGACGCCTGATGCCCGCGCTCGTTCGACGGCGATCCGCGCTCGAACACGCCGGCTGGAATCTCCACCAGTTCCGGACAGTCCCGACAGTCGCGGAAAATGCGCAACGCGAGCGTCTCCGAGAGCGGCGCGGCGCGGAACGGGGCGAGTGTGTACACCACCGAGGCAAGCGCGACGGCGCCCAACACGGCGCACGCGGCGATCCACGCCGTCCTGCGCCGGCGTTGACGCTGCAAATACGAAGCGCGCTCGCGGCCGGGAACGATGGCGTAGACGGCAACCGGTGCCGCGATGTTCCTGACGCGCTTGCGTCCCTCGAAGACGAACAGATGTTCGACCTTGTCCTGGACCAGGGCATGCACGCTCCCCGAAACCATGATGCCGCCGCTTTCCGCCAGGCCTTCGAGGCGCGCCGCGACGTTGACGCCGTCGCCGTAGATCATGCTGCCATCGGCGATCACTTCGCCGAGATTGATGCCGATGCGAAACTCCATGGCGCGATGCGGAGGAAGGTGCGCGTTGCGCCGCGCCAGGTCGTCCTGGACGGCCACGGCGCAATCGACGGCTGAAACGGCGCTGGTGAACGCCGCGAGGACGCTGTCGCCGGCGGTGTCGATCACGCGCCCCTTGAAGCGGGCGACGTGCTCGCGAAAGCACTCCCGGCAGGACTTGAGCGTGTCCAGGGTGCCCTGTTCCTGGGCCGCCATCAGGCGGCTGTAGCCCGCGACGTCCGCCACCATGATGGCAAGCAGTTGTCGCTCCGGCCCGGTCTCCGGCATTCCGCTCCCCCTAGCTGAGCCCGCACGGAGTACATGCCTCATCGCCGGGGAAAACGCAATAGGCTCGCGCGCGACGCGAAGAGCCCGCGACGTAGAAACGGGAGCCGGCGGGTAAGCTCCCGCCGGCCCCCGCCGGGCGTCAGCGATCCGGTCAGTCCAGCGGGACGGCGCCGTTCGCGCTGATCACACGCCTGCCCTCGGGGCTGCGGACGAACTCGAGGAAGCGGGCGACGGCGGGGGAGGGTGTCCCCCTGGTCACCAGGAACGAATCGCGCGTGAGGCGGTAGGCGCCGCTGCGGACGTTCTCCGCGGAAGGCTCGATGCCGTTGAGCACCAGCGGCCGGATCCGCGCCTGGCTCTGCTCGACGACCGTCGTGGTCGTCATGCCGATCGCGCCGGCCGTGCCAGCCAGCTCTCGCGCCATGTCACCTGATTTGCCCATCACCTGTACGGCCTCGGGCATTTTCAGTGCGGCCAGGCAACCGATGCGCGCCCTGACCACCTCGGCATCGACCTCGGTATCGGGTCTGGTGCGGGGGACGACCGATAGATCAGGTCCACCCGCCTGCTTCCAGTTGACCAGCCGGCCGGAGTAGATATCGCAGACCTGATTCTCGGCAAGGCCGGCTACCGGCACCGAGGAGTTGACGCCGAACACGACGGCGACTTTCGCGATCTCCTGCACCGCCATGCCCTGCCGCACCAGTGCGTCCGCGTCCAGCCCGTGACTCGCCATGGCAACGTCGATCGCGCCCTCCGCCAGCGCCTTGATGCGCGCCTTGGTGCCCATCCCTTTTCCGATCTCCACCGTAACGCCGGGATGCCGCTCCTGGAATGCCTTGGCGACTGCGGCCACAAGAGGGGCGACGCCGGTGGATCCGTCGACGACGATCCGCTCGACAGGCTGGCCGTGCGCGGCCGCAGCTACGGCACAACCGAGCACGATGCCTAGCGCTCGATTCGTGGCGGAGCGCCGCAGTTTCTCCCGCCTGATGGTACTGTGCGTGGATTTCATGGTTCCCTCCTTTGAGGTGGTTATGCGGCAACGTTCTGCGTCGCCGCCCGGACATCCTGCGTGCGGAGGGAAAGGAGTTCTGCAGCCCAGTGCACATTCGTTCTGTGAAGTATTCACATTCTTGAGCGCATGAATCGCGTGCGCGCCGGAGGCCGAGGCGGCGTCCGGTCGGTGGACGGGCGGACACCGCCACCCTAGAATGGCGTGGGCACCCGTATACGGAGGGAGGCGCGATGGGGAATCAGAGCCGCCCTGATATCCTGACCGAGGCGGAACTCCGCGCACTCTCCCGCCAGGGCGCCGTGAGATCGTTCCCGAAGCAAGCCGTGATCGTCAGCGAGGGCGACGAGACCGACTCGCTGTACGTCATCCTTTCCGGCCGCGTGAAAGTGTTCGTTGCCGACGAGTCGGGAAAGGAAGTCGTGCTCGGCGCTCAGGGACCGGGCGAATACTTCGGCGAGATGGCGCTCGACGGCGGGGCGCGATCGGCCTCGGTCATGACGCTGGAGCCATCGCGATTCATGGTGATCCCGCGTGGCAGGATGCGGGAATTCCTGCGCGGCCAGCCGGAGTTCGCGGTGCGGGTCATCGAAAAGCTCATCCGCCGCAGCCGCGTTCTCACGGCGAGCGTGAAGAACCTCGCGCTGCTGGACGTCTATGGGCGCGTGGCGCGCCTGTTGCTCGATCTGGCGGAAGAGGATCGCGGCAGCCTCGTCATCAGGGACAGGCTTACCCAGCAGGACGTCGCGAACCGGGTCGGAGCGTCGCGCGAAATGGTCAGCAAGATCATCAAGGAGCTGACTGCGGGCGGCTACATAAGCGTTCAACGGAAACGCATCACGATCCATAGGACGCCGCCGCGCCACTGGTGACGACATCCAAATGTTTGCCTGTCTGCACACTGCACACTGCACACTGCACACTGCACACTGCTCACGCCGCTGAGGTAAGACAATGAGACTCCCGGACTACACCGTTTCGGGCGAGGGGAAGGTCACCGTTTTCCTCCTGCACGGCATCTACGGCTCGAAGGAATACTGGCGTCCCCAGACCGAGCGGCTGCTGGCGCGCGGGTATCGCGTGGTGGCGTGGGACGCCCCGGGCTACGGCCTGTCCCGGCTGCCGGACCCGTTTTCCTTCGACGTGGTCGCGGAGGCGGGCGTGCGCCTGATCAAGGCGCTGGGCAGCGAGCGCAACGTGGTCCACGGCCACAGCATGGGCGGCCAGATCACGCCGCGCATCCGGTTGAAGGCACCCGATCTCGTGCACGGGATCGTGATTTCCTCGACCATAGGCTACTTCGCCAACCGTACCAAGGAAGAGCAGGAGGAATTCGTCCGCAAGCGCACCGCACCGCCGCCGCCCGGCACCGATCCGGTGACGGTCAACAGGCTGGTGGTGGACTCGATGCTGGGACCGGCTTCGGCGGGCCCGGAAGTGGATCTGGTGCGCCATTGGGCATCCCACACCCCGCCGGACACCGTCAAGGCCGCGGTAAAAGCCGTGCAATCGTACCCCGAGGCCGATGCGGTGGCCGGGTTCCGCGCGATTTCCGTCCCCGCGCTGCTGGTGGCGGGGGAGGTGGACCAGGTCGGGCACCCGGCCGGGATGGAGCGGGTGGCGAAGATGATCACCGGGTGCGCGTTCGGGGTGGTGCCCGGATCGGGCCACTACCCATGGGCGGAGAACCCGGCCGAGTTCAACCGCCACTACTTCGGGTATCTCGATCGGCACTTTTCCACAGGAACGTGAGGGCTGGCGGCTCTCACGTTCCAAGCACCAAATCCCAAAATCCAAACAAACTCCAAATCCCAAGCACCAAATCCCAAATTACAGACTAAACTAGCTTGTTGTTTGGAGTTTGGTGCTTGTAGTATTGGTGCTTGCAGTTCGTGCGCGAGAGGAGAACTGCTATGGCTCACCGTTCCATCAGATCCATCATCGAGGAGAAGGAGCTCGTCACCGCCCCGGGCAGCATGACCGTAGCCGAAGCCGCGCGCCTGATGAAGGAGAAGCACCAGGGATCGGTCATGATCGTGGAGGATGGCAGGCTCGCCGGGATTTTCACCGAGCGTGACGCATTGTTTCGCGTGATCTCCGAGGGGCGCGACGCGAAGACCACGCGTCTCGCCGAGGTCATGACCCGCAACCCCAGGACGATCCACCCCGACAAGCCGTTCCCGGACGCGCTGCAGATCATGCGCGAGGGAGGTTTCAGGCACGTGCCGGTGGCGGAGGCCGGCCGGCCTCTCGGCATGATCTCCGCCCGCGACGCCCTCGGGCCGGAGCTCGAGGACTTCATCTACGAGCTGCTGCGCCAGGAGCAGGCGCAGGACGTACTCTCGGGGTAGGCGGGACCCCCGGCAGTCGTAAGCCTCAACGACAGCCTGTAGCGAATCGACAGCAGCGCCTACTGCGGCACGCCCCGGCTCTTCGGACCGGGTCATTTGCCTTCGTCCGGACCAGGATGCCGAATGCGCTGAACGGATCGTGGTCAGCTTCGATTCGAGGCGAACAACCGACGGCGAACTCGAATATCCTCTCGGCATGTGTTGATTTGCCGGCGCGCCGGCGCATCGAACCTGTCAAACGGCGGGCCGGCATGGATTTGAACGGCATGAATTTCGAGATAACGGTCGAACAGCGGTACCTCAGGGCGAGAATGTCCGGCCGGGAAACCGGCGAGGAGACACGGGAGTTTTTTCGCGCCGTCATTCTGGAATATATCAAGTACCGGCACTCGAACGTCCTTCTCGACCTGCGCTCGTCACGGCCGATATTTCACGCAAGACCGCACGGCTTTCTTGAGTTTTTCGGAATGCTGGCGGACGGCTCGTCATGCAAAGTCGCGCTGCTGGGCGATGCCATGGACCTCCACGTGTCTCACGAGTACATCGCGTTGCTTGCTCGACAGCAGGGGATGAATGTCCGGAGTTTTCGGGACGAAAGCGCGGCACTGCTGTGGCTGCGCGAGCGACGCCAGCCGCAAGAACGACGCCACCCGCACGAACGGCGGCAACGGCACTCTCAACGTTCCTGCGAGCAGCGTCACCTGGCTGAAAACCGGCGTCAACGAGAGCGCCGCGTCGCGCCGCAGACCCAACTAACGACTTGAGCACCCGCTAGCCGTCGGCCGGCAGCTTCAAGCTCCAAGTTTCAAGCTTAAAGCGACTTGTAGCTTGTGGCTTGCAGCTTGTGCCTCGGGGCGGCGCCCCGCTAGTCGTCCTGTCCTTGGCACTCGGGCCTGTGCCGCTTGCAGCCCTCACGCGCAGGTGTCGACAATAGTCTGAACGGACCACGGCGCGATCCAACGTTTCGCATGCGCGTCATGGCGAAGTAACGGCGCGTCGTTAGTCTCTGGTGAGTTCCTCCCGACCCACACCGAAAGGAGCTCCGACATGCCGAAGCGATTCTTCGCCGCGCTCTTGCTGGGCGCGCTTTTCTCCCCGGCGGCCGCGCCGCTGGCCGTGGCCGACAACAGCCACGGTCACGCGCCAGACCGCAAGCCGATCGTGATCGGCCACCGCGGCGCGAGCGGTTACCTCCCCGAGCACACGCTCGCCGCCTACTTCATCGCCATCCAGCAGGGCGCCGATTGCGTGGAGCCCGACCTCGTCATGACCAGGGACGGCGTGCTGGTGGCGCGGCACGAAAACGAGATTGGCGGGACGACGGATGTTTCCACGCGGCCCGAGTTCGCGAGCCGCAGGGTGACGAAGACGATCGACGGCGTCTCGATCACCGGCTGGTTCACGGAGGACTTCACGCTGGCCGAATTGAAGACCCTGCGCGCCAAGGAGCGCATCCCGCTGCAGCGCCCGGCCAACACGCGCTTCGACGGCATGTTCGAAGTGCCGACGCTGGAGGAAGTCCTGCAGCTGGTTCAGGTTGTGAACCGCAGCCGCAGCAAGCCAGTCTGCGTCTACCCCGAAACCAAGCATCCGACCTACTTCCAGGGTATCGGGCTCGCGATGGAGCGCCCGCTGATCGGGCTGCTGCACCGCTACGGCTATGGCGGAAAGAAGGCGCCGGTCTTTATCCAGTCCTTCGAGGTCGCCAACCTGAAAGCGCTGTCGCGGATGACCGATCTCCCGCTGGTGCAGCTGCTGAACGCCGGGGGACGCCCGTGGGACTTTACGGTGGCCGGCGATCCGCGCACCTACGCCGACATGGCCACGTCAGCAGGCCTGAAGGAGATCGCGAGCTACGCGAGCGGCGTCGGCGTCAACAAGGACCTGATGATCCCGCGTGTCACCGGCGGTTTCCTCGGCACGCCGACGGCGCTGGTCAGGGACGCGCACAACGCGGGCCTGATCGTTCATGGGTGGACCTTCCGCGCCGAGAACGCCTTCCTGCCGGCGGATTTCGACTCGAGCGCCGACCCGAACGCTTTCGGCGACCTCGCCGGTGAAGTGAAGCGCTTTCTCGAGCTGGGTATGGACGGCTTCTTCACCGACCAGCCGGACATCGGGGTGCGCGCGCGCAACGAGTTCGTCGAGAATTGAGCGCAGCGCGGGGCCAGGTCGCATTGCCGGCGAGTGAACGCTGGCGACATGGTCTCGTCTAACCTCTGTCAAGAAGGCACTCCGGTGGCTGCGATGCTGTCGCCATATGACGACAGCGTTCGAGTGACTGGAAGCCGAAGGTGTGACGATGTTTTCCGGAAGGAGGTATCCATGTTCGGAACGCGGCGTATCGAGATTTTGTTGATCGGCGGCGTGCTGGCGGCGCTGCCGTTGGTGGTTGCGGCGCAGACGGCAACTGTTCCAGCGGACAGGCTGGTCCAGAGGTACACTGCCCTCGCCGGAACCGAGGAGAATGCCAGGAGCCTGGTGACGGGGCTGCGTGACGGCACCGATATCACGCTGCCGGGTGTTACGATCGCCAATCCGACCGGCATGATGGGCTATGGCAACGTCAATATCACGCTGGCCCTGGCCGAGAAGCAGCTGTCGGGAATCAGCAATCCGACCCCCACTCAATTGAACGACGCGCTGACGAACGCCGGGAATGGCGTCCTCACGCTCCGTGCGCAGGGCATGGGATGGGGAGAGATAGCCCATACTCTCGGCTTCAAGCTGGGGGACGTCATGCGGGCCTCGGCGGCGAAAGAATCACCCGGGGCGGCAAGGAGAGAGGCGCGCGCCGCGCCTCATCGCATGGCAAGAGAATCCGGTAACCCGCGCAACGGCCTGGAGCGGGCGGAGAGAGCCGAACGACCGGAGAAGCCGCAGCGCCCCGAGCGGGCCGGCCGCTGACCGGCCCGGTGCGAGTATCTTCCCCGGCGCCCATGCGGCGCCGGGGAAGCGAGCGTTACTGAACTCGAATTCCCGCCGTCTGGGCGACGCCGCGCCACATCTTGACGTCGTTGCGCACCATCTTGCGGAACTCGGCCGGCGTCAGGTTCCACGGCTCGGCCGCCTCGGCGATGAGGCGCTTCAGCGTCTCCGGGTCCTGCAGCACGGCCGCGAATTCACGGCGCAGCTTTTCCCGGACGGCCGGGGGCGTGCCGGCCGGCGCTGCGATACCCCACCAGACGGCGACTTCGTACCCTGGATAGCCGGACTCGGCGACGGTCGGAACGTCGGGCACCGCGGGGCTGCGCTTCGCCGCCCCCACCGCCAGCAGCTTCAGCTTCCCGGTGCGCACGTGCGGCAGCGCCTGCGTCACGGAGCTGAACATGACCGGTATCTGGCCGGCCATCACGTCGATCATCGCGGGGCCGCCGCCCTTGTAGGCGATGGGCTCCATGTTGATGCCGGCGACCTTCTTGAACAGCTCTCCGCCGAAATGATTGAACCCGCCCACGCCGGTGTGGGCGTAGCTGATGGATCCGGGCTGCGCCTTCGCGCGATCGACGAGATCACGCACCGTGCGGAACGGCCCGGCCGGGTTGACCACGATCGAGTTCGGCGCCGATCCGATCGTGGAGACGGGATCGAACGATTTCTCGACGTCGTAGGGCAGCGAGCGGACGGCGGCGTTCATCACCCATGACGTGGAGACCATCAGCAGGGTGTAGCCGTCGGCGGGCGCATTGGCGGCCAGCTCGGCGCCGATGATCCCGTTAGCGCCTCCGCGGTTGTCGATGACGATCTGCTGGCCGACGCGCTCGGTGAGCTTGGCCCCGAGATAGCGGCCGAGAATGTCGTTGCTGCCGCCCGGCGGGAACGGGATGATCCAGCGAATGGGCTTGGTCGGGAAATCGCGGACCTGCTGCGCGGCTGCATGGCCCGCTGGCAGCAAGCCAGCGAGCAAGGCCAGCACGACGGCGGACGTCCGAATGCTTGGTTTCATGGCAATGCTCTCCTCGAAGTAGCCGTTGTGGCGGCGGTATTGTTCTCGGGGGAATTCTAGGCCCTAACGTTGCCGGGTTCAAAATATGGAAATGGGTCTGGCGCGATCAGCGTGACCGGCCGCGCCGGCTTCCACGCTTCCTGCCCGCTTGCGGCACTTGCCCCCCACAACGCTGCGATCACACACACTAGCCGGCCGCCACGGCCTTGTAAGCGGGCAGGAGTTGGCAGTTTTCAGTTGGCAGTAACTGCAAACTGTCCACTGCAAACTGCAAACTTTCGGCTCTCATGGCTCAGGTGCCCAGCTTCGTGGCGAGCTGGCCGAAGCTCGTGGCGACGATGTCCCAGCCGGACTCGGCCACGAGGTCCTTGCTCTGCCCCGGGCCGTACTCGGTGGGGCGCGCGACGAAAGCGGTGCGCATGCCGTGCGAGCGCGCGTTCTTGAGATCGTAGTTGTGCGCCGCGACCATCATCACTTCGCCCGGCTTCAGGCCGAGCAGCCGGATCGCGCCGAGATAGACCGCGGGGTCGGGCTTGTAGCGCCTGAAGATTTCGGCGCACAGGACGACGTCCCACGGCAGCCCGCCGAACTTCGCCATGTTCGTGAGGCAGGCGACGTCCCCGTTCGACAGGGGCGAGATGATGAACTTCTTCTTGAGGCGCTTCAGGCCCGCAACGGCGTCCGGCCAGGGCTTCAGGCGATGCCAGACCTTGTTGAGGTAATCCCGGTCGTCGTCACGCAGGCCGGCCAGGCCGTATTTCGGCAGCAGCTCGTCCAGCTTGCGCCGGTAGATCTGGTCCACGGTGGTCCACGGCTGCTGCCCGCTGTTGACCGCGTCCATGCCGGGGCGGTAGCAGGTCTTCCATTCGTCGACCAGGGCTTCCCAGTCGGTGTCCCGGAGCTTCCTGCGCTTCGCGAACGCGCGGAAGTCGCGGTTGATGCTCGTGCGCCAGTCCACGACCGTGCCGAAGGTGTCGAAGGTGAGTGCCTTGATGCCTTTGATCATCGTGTGGGTGAGGCGTGACACGATAGGGCGTGACGCGATGCGGCGTGACGCGATGCGGCGTGACGGGTCATGTATTCATTTTAGCGCGATGAAGGGTGCGAGACGTCTGCTAGAATCGGCGGGCACCCGGCTCGTGGAGGAGGCAAACATGAAGCGCGCTGTGCGGCTGTGTCTCGCGGCATCCGTATTGACGCTCCTCGGCGCGCACGCCGCGGCCACGCTGGCGGCCGAGGCCTGGCCGGCGCGGCCGATCCGCCTGATCGTGCCGTTCCCGCCGGGCGGCAGCAACGACATCGTGGGCCGTCTCGTCGGAGCTCAATTGGCCGAGCGGCTCGGCAAGACGGTGGTGGTGGACAACCGAGCCGGCGCGGCGGGCACCATCGGCACCGAAATCGCGGTCCGGTCGCAGCCGGACGGACACACCCTGCTGGTCATTTCCGCCGCCTATGCCTACAACCCGATGGTCTACAAGCTCCCCTACGACCCGGTCAAGGCCATCACCCCGGTCGCGCTGCTCGGCACCGGGCCGACCTCGCTCCTGGTCAATCCCGCGCTGCCGGCCGGCTCCGCCAGGGAGCTGGTCGCGCTGGCAAAGGCGAAGCCCGGCGGGATCTATTACGCTTCCGCGGGAATCGGCAGCTTCACGCACCTGAGCTGCGAGCTGTTCCGCATCATGGCCGGCATCAACGTCGTCCACGTGCCTTTCAAAGGGGGCGGGCCGGCGATGCTCGAGGTCATGTCCGGCCGGACGCAGTACACGATGGGCACCATCGTCCAGGGCATGCCGCACATCCGGTCCGGCCGCTTGAAGGTGCTCGGGATCGGCAGCGCAAAGCGGCTTGCGGTGCTGCCGGACACGCCTACCATCGCCGAATCGGGCGTGCCGGGATACGAAGCAAGCAACTGGTGGGGCATCATCGCCCCGGCCGGCACGCCCGCCGCCGTGGTGAAGAGGGTGCATGCCGAGACCGCGGCCATCCTCAAGTCCGCGGAGATCCAGAAGTGGTTCGTCACGGAAGGGGCGGTCGCGGCGGACCTGACCACCCCGCAGTTCGCGAAGTTCATCCTGTCCGAGATGAGCAAGTGGGGCAAGGTCGTGAAGGAAGCCGGGATCAAGGCCGAATGACCATGAGCTTCATCCGCAAGCGCGCGTGATCCGTATAAGGGGTCGTTGCGGGACACGTTCGAGGAGATACCATGACGCGCAGGGGCTTGTTGCAAGGATTGTTGACGGCGGGATTGTGGAGCGCTCTTACGGGGCGGGGCGAGGCGGCCCAGGCCCAGGGGGCGGCCAAGGATATGAAGGGCATCGAGGAGCTGCAGAAGAACTGGAAGACCTGGCTAGCCGAGGGCTACAAGGCGCCGCTGCCTACCGAGCCGTTGAAGCTCTCGAAGGAGGAATGGCGCAAGCGCCTGTCGCGCGAGGCGTACGCGGTGCTGCGCGAGGAGGGGACCGAGCGCGCGGGAACCAGCCCGCTCGACAGGGAGAAGCGCGAAGGCGTGTTCGTATGCTCGGGTTGCGACCTTCCGGTCTACACCTCCGCCATGAAATACGACAGCGGCACCGGCTGGCCGAGCTTCTTCACGACCATCCCCGGGGTGTTCGAGACCAAGACCGACTACCTGCTGTTCTACCCGCGCACCGAATATCATTGCAAGCGCTGCGGCGGCCACCACGGCCATGTTTTCAACGACGGCCCGCCGCCCACGGGTCAGCGGTGGTGCAATAACGGGGTGGCGCTCAAGTTCATCCCTAAGACCGGGAAGGCGTGACGACTGACGGCTGACGGCTGACGACTGACGACGAAGCCCGGCTTTGTGCCGGGCTTTGTTTTGGGTGGTAGACTAAGTTGTCACCTGGGGAGGGGACAATGAAAAATCGAGCCTTGGCGGCCCTCATGGCCGCCGCATTCGTGGCCGGCTGCGCGGGCAAGATGCCGATGAACGCGGAGGAATTCCGCAAGGCCGCTCCCGGCGCCTTTCTCATGAAATCCGAGTCCTACGAGGTCAATCGGCCGCTGCGACAGGTTGCCGCGGCGTTCCAGAAGCGGGCCCCGGAATGCCTCAGCGGGAGGGTCCGAATGACCGAGCAGAGCGCCAGGAGCTCCAGCGTTGTTGTGACGACGTACAAGCCCACCGTTGTCGTCGGCAGCGGTCGGGCGGAGCTGCACCTGCAGCGGCGCCACGATCAGGGCGTCGTGAAGGTCTACGACGAGCCGCCCGACGGGCACTACATCCTCGTTGTCGACGCATACCCCGCGGGAAGCGGCCGCACCCGGATCCAGTTGATCGGCCCGTCCAAGGGCCATGATGTGATCTACCGCGCCATCAACGGCTGGGCGACCGGCGAAAACCTCGGCTGCCCGGACCTGACGAAGATCGGCTGAGGCGCCCCATGGGCATCGACATCTGCCGTGCCGCCTTCGTGGCGCTGGTCGCGGCGTCATCGGCCGGCTGCTCGGGGGTGAAGACCTATCCCAATACGCTCGACAAGAACCTGCAGATCCGCAGCGAAACGGTGTCCGGCTCGCCGCTGTTCCGGGTGCGCACCGCGCTCAGCGTGTACCGCGTGGACGAGCGTTGCGAGCTCGCGTTCGAAGGCGTGGTGAACATCGACCAGCCGAAGATGTCCGTCGGCATCCCCGCGGGCCGCTGGAGCTACCTCGACTTCACCTTCTCCGACCCCTCGCTCACGGGCGGCTCGTCGAGCTCGGTCAGCCGGGAAACCCTGTTCCGACCGCGGCCCGGCTACCGGTACGACATAGCCGTCAGCTACAAGAAGGACATCTACCACGTCGCGATCCGGGAGATCCCGCCGCGGGGAGGCGCCGGCCGCGAGATCCAGTTCAGGGATATTCGCGCGTGCCGGCCGCCGTGGCGGGCCCCGACCCCCGCAAGCTAGTCCATCATATTGTCGAATCCGGAATCCTTGATATAGTTACTCTCATGCCTTCCCCCGCTTACCGCCTCGCTACCGCCGCCGACGCTTACGAGATCGCGGTCATGTCGCGCTACCTGATCGAGGTCGGGCTGCGCGGCTGGACCTGGCCGCCGGAGCGGGTGGCGAAGGCGATCCGCGCCCGTGACACCAACGTGGTGGTGGCGGACGTAAAGCAGCACGTGGTCGGGTTCGGGATCATGGATTTCGGCGACACCACGGCGCACCTCTCGCTGCTCGCGGTCAAGCCCACTCACCAGCGCTGCGGCATTGGCCGGAAGCTCATGACGTGGCTCGAGGAGGCGGCGGTGACCGCCGGCATCACGACCGTGAGCCTGGAGCTGCGCTCGAACAACTACGCGGCGCGCGCGTTCTACCGGCTCCTGGGCTACCGGGAGCTGTCCTATATCCCCGGATACTACCGGGGCGTGGAAGCCGCCGTGAAAATGGGGCGGGACATCAGGCGAGTCGTTCCCGCCGCGCTGCGCAAGGATGCGTGACGCGTCTAGAACCTGTCTCAAAAACCAAATGGAACCGCAGATACACGCAGATACACGCAGACGACAAAACCCAATGCTCTGATTAGCAGGGGATTTCATCCGCGTTCATCCGCGTTTATCTGCGGCTAATCTTGTTTCGGCTGTTTTTGAGATAGCGTCTAGTCCTTCAACACGATCAGCGCGTCGGCGGCGACGACGCCTTTCTCGAGGACGAACAGCGGATTCACGTCGATTTCCGCTATCCGGTCGGCGTGATCAGCGATGAGCAGGGACAGGCGCGCCAGCGCGTCCGCCAGCGCCGCGACATCGAGCGGCGGCCGCCCCCGATAGCCGTTGAGCAGCGCGGCGCCCTTGACGTTCCCGATCATGCCGCGCGCCGTCGCGATGTCGAACGGCGCGAACTGATGGGTCACGTCGTGGAGCAGCTCGGTGAACACGCCGCCGATCCCGAAGGTCACCGTCGGCCCGAACGTAGCGTCGTTCACCGCTCCGAGGATGACTTCAACGCCGCCCGCCATTTCCTGCACGAGGACGCCGTCGATGCGGGCGTCCGGCTTGTGCTTCCTGGCCGCGGCGACCGTCTCGCGCGCGGCCTGCTTGAGCCCGGCGAGGTCCCGGATGTCCAGGCGGACCGCGCCCGCCTCGGTCTTGTGCGGGACGTCGCCGGACTCGACCTTGACGGCGACGGGAAAGGGCAGGGGAGGCGACGCGAGCGCGTCGATCTCGGAGGGCCGCATCAGCACTTCCTTCACCACCGGCACGCCGTAGCGCTGCAGCAGCGCTTTCGAGCGGCGCTCGCCGAGCGCGCGGGCGCCTGGCGGCAGTTCGAGGGCCTGCCGCGCGACGATCCGCCGCAGCGGCGGACGGCCTTGCCGCTGTTCGTCGCGCCTGCGCGCGAAATCGGTCAGCGTGGCGAGGGCATGGGCCGTGCGCCCGGCGCCCAGTATGCACGGCACCCCATTCTGCTCGAGGTAGGTCATCACGTCGCCGTTGTCGTCGGGCGCAGTGGGCCAGCTGATGACGAGGGGCTTCGCCGTGCCCTGCAGCTGCCCGACCAGGCTTTGCGACCACGGGCCGGCGGACTTGCCGCGCGGCAGGCGCGCGATCACCTGGTCTATGTTCGGATCGTCGAGCACCAGCTTCACCGCCCGGCCGTAGGCGGCGAAATTGTCGTTATAGCCGTGCGCCGTCGCGTCGATGGGATTGCCGATGGACGCGAACGAAACCAGGGTCTCTTTCAGTTTCGCCGCGGTGGCCTCGGTGACCGGAGGCACCTCCAGGCCGTGCTCTATGCAGCGGTCGGCGAGGAGTACTCCGGCGCCGCCGGAGAGCGTGAGGACCGCCACGCTCCTGCCGGCCGGCAGCTTGTGCGTAAGAAACGCCTTCGACACGTCGACCAGGTCGTCCACGTCGCGGATCTCTACCAGGCCACCCAGACGGAAGGCGGCGCGGTAGAGTTCGTAGCCGGCGCTCATGCGCGCCGAGTGCGAGAGCGCCGCCTTGCGGCCGACCTCGGTATTCCCGATCTTCCAGGCCAGCACCGGCTTGCCGAGCTCGAGGGCCCGCTCGCCGATCTCGATCAGGCGACGGCCGTCCTCGACGCTTTCCATGAACGCGACGACGATCTCGACCTCGGGGCGCTCGACGAGGTCTGCGACCCAGTCGAGCAGCGTGAGATCGGCCTCGTTGCCGGTCGAGATGGCGTAGTTGCAGCCGATGCCGTAATAGGAGGCAGCCGCCAGGATGCCGAAGCCGAACCCGCCGCTTTGCGTCACCATGGCGAGCGGCCCCGACTTGAGCCCGGGCATCTGCAGGGTGCCGCCGAAGCCGATGCGCGCGCTGTCCTTGAGGTTCATGATGCCCAGGCAGTTGGGGCCGACCATGCGGACGTTCGCTTCGCGCGCCGCCGCAGCGAGCTGCGCCTGCAGCGCCTTTCCTTCCGCGCCCACTTCGCCGAACCCGCTGGAGAGCACGAGCGCGAACGGAATGCCCGCTTTTCCGCACTGCTCGATGACGCCCGCGACCTGCGGGGCGGACAGCGCGATAATCGCGACGTCGCAGGGCTGCGGTACGGCGCCGAGATCGGGGTAGCACTTCAGCCCCTTGATGTCCGGGTACTTGGGATTGACCGGATAGATCTTCCCGGAAAAGCCGAAATCCGTGAGCAGCCGCAGCGCCTGCCCGCCGATGCGCGTGGCGTCGCTCGACACGCCAACAATCGCGACGCCGCGTGGATTGAGGAACCTGGACAGGTCGCCGCGCGACGGGTGTTGGCTTGCAGGTCCAGTCACGAGTCACCAGTCACGAGTCACGCAATCCGAGCCGCCAGGCGAGGATTGCCCCCGCTAGGCATCCACCGGCACGGTGCTCATGGCCGAGGGCCGCTGGGCGAAGGATTCGTACCAGGCCGTGATTTTCGGGCGCCCGTCGCGCCAGCGCAGGTCGGGGAAGCGGAAGTCGATGTAGCCCAGCGCGACACCGATGGCGACATGGCCGATCCCGAACGGCGCCGCGGCGATTTCCGGCTCTTCCTTCTCCAGCGCGTCCAGCGAGCTCTGGGTCTTCACCAGGAAGCCGACGATGGTCTCGGGTGACTGCTGCGCCTGGTGGCGGAGGGTCTCGTTGCGCCACAGCACCAGCGTATCGAGCATGTTGTCGCCCAGCGCATGCCAGCGCAGGGCCTGCCAGTGCCTGGCCGACCCCCGTGGAATCAGCTTCGTGCCCTGGTGCAGCGTGTCGAGGTACTCGCAGATGACCGAAGAATCGTAGAGCACCATCCCGTCGTCCGTGATCAGGGCCGGGATCTTGCCCAGCGGATTGACCTGCAGCAGCTCGGTATTGGGCTGGGTCATCGCGACCTTGGTGGGGATCTTCTCGATACGATCGGCGAGCCCGGCTTCATGCGCGAACACCATCACCTTGCGCACGAACGGCGATCTTGGCGACCAGTGCAGTTTCATGGTTTATCCCTCCATCGTCAGCCGTCAGCCGTCAGTCGTCAGCCGTCACCGCCCCTGGAACCTGGGCGGACGCTTTTCCTTGAACGCGGCTACGCCCTCCTGGTGGTCGTGCGTGAGCCGCGCGAGGCCCGACGCGAGCGTCTCCATCTCCAGGAGCTGCTCGAGGGCCGGCACGTACATCGAGTGAAACATCTTCTTGGCGAGCGCCAGCGCATAGGTGGCCGATTCCGCGAGCTCCCGCGCCAGCGCGCGCGCCTCGGCGTCGAGCTTGTCGTCCGGCACCACGCGGGTGGCCAGGCCCAGGGCGAGCGCCTCGTCGGCGGCGACGGCGCGCGCGGTATAGACGAGGTCTTTTGCCCGCGCAACGCCCAGGCGCTGGGTCAGGAAGAAGATGGCCCCGCCGTCCGGCACCACTCCGACTTTTTTGAACGCCATCGAGAATTTCGCGGTGTCAGAAGCGAGCACCAGATCGCAGGCGAGGGCGAGCGCGTTGCCGATGCCGTAAACCGCCCCGCGCACCGCCGCGACGACCGGCTTGTCGAGGTTGTAGAGCGCCAGCACCGCGCGGTGCCGGCGCTGCGAGCGGGCGCGTCCGGACACGACGTCGGACTTTGCCATTCCTGTAACGTCGCCCCCCGAGCAAAAGGCGCGCCCCGCGCCGGTCAGGATCACGGCCCGGATCGCGTCATCGGCGGCGATTTTCCCGAGATGCTCATGGAGGGCGTCCCACATCGAGTCGGCCATCGCGTTCAAGCGGTCCGGCCGGTCCAGCGTCAGCGTCGCGATCGCCCCGTCCTTGTCGAATCTGACGTTCATAGCTGTCTTTGAGACGCGACCCGCGATCCGCGAGTCACGAGCCGCGCGCCATCAAATGGAGTCCCAGGGAAACACGTCCGCCGTCCGGTCGAGCGGGAAGAACCCGCTCCTGAGCGCCGGCAGCATGTGCTCCGCGCAGGTGTCGGGCGTCCATCCTTCGGCGCGGTGGATGCCGCGCAGCGGGCGCGACTGGCTCATGAGAAAGATCTCGTTCTTGCGCACCGCGAACACCTGGCCGGTCACGTCCCGGGCGGCGTCGCTCGCGAGAAACACCGCGAGCGGCGCGTTGTGCCCGGCGGAAACCTGCATGCGCTGCTCGATGCGCTTCTGCGCCGCCGGGTCCTTCGGCGGGATGGAAGCAGTCATACGGGTCCAGGCGGTCGGCGCGATGCAGTTCGAGCGGACGTTGAAACGCTGCATGTCGACCGCGATGTTCTTCGACAGGCCGACCATGCCGAGCTTCGCGGCCCCGTAGTTGGCCTGGCCCATCGCCCCGATCAGGCCGGAGGTCGAGGTCATGTGGACGAAGCAGCCGCTTTCCTGCTTGCGGAAGTGGTCGGCGGCATGGCGGCACATGTTGAACGCGCCTTTCAGCATGACCTTCACCACGGAATCCCAGTCGTCCTCGGTCATCTTGTGGAAGATCACGTCGCGCAGGATGCCGGCGTTGTTGACGACGCAGTCTATGCGCCCGAAGCTCTCCACGGCGCACTGCACGATCCTCGCCGCCGCCGCGAATTCCGCGACGCTGTCGAAACTGGCAACCGCCTCGCCGCCGGCCTTCTTGATCGCGGCGACGACTTCGTCGGCGGGCGCCTGGTCGCCGCCGTCGCCGGCGAGCGATGCGCCGATGTCGTTCACCACGACTTTGGCGCCGTGCCGCGCCATCAGCGTGGCGATCGCGGCGCCTATCCCGCGCCCCGCGCCGGTCACCACCACCACTTTTCCCTCGACCAGCTTTCCCGGATTCACCAGTTACCCCCGTTCAAAATCTTGACGCAAAGGCGCAAAGCCGCAAAGGAAAACAGAATGGAGCAGTCTTGAATTCATTATTGTGTTGTATTTCTTTGCGCCTTCGCGTCTTTGCGTCGAGATTCTAGGTCACGATTTCGGCGCGGCCATTGTTGAGCACCGTGACGCCGCGCGCGGGGACGGTGGCGCGAAACGAGACGACGTTCCCGTCCCGCCACATCTCGGTGCGTATCGTCTCGCCCGGGTATACCGGGGACGAAAAGCGCCCCTCCATCGCGATGAACCGTGACGGGTCGTAGCCGCACAGCGTCTTCAATATGGCATGCCCGGCGATGCCGAAAGTGCAGCGGCCGTGGAGGATCGGCATCTTGAAGCCGGCCTTGCTGGCGTAGGCGGGGTCCGCGTGCAGCGGGTTGTAGTCGCCGGACAGGCGGTAGATGAGCGCGGCCTGGGGCAGGGTGGGCAGGTCGCACACATGTTGTGGCTTGCCTGCGGGCAGGGCGTGGGGCGCCTTCACCGGGCCGTCCGGCCCGCCGAAGCCTCCGTCCGCCCGGCAAAACGTGGTGGACGCCAGCGTGCAAACGACGTCGCCGCTCGATTTCTCGCGCACCGTGGATTCCGTCATCAGCAGGGCGCCCTTGTCCTTGCCCTTGTCGACGACGCCGGCGACGCGCGACTTGCCGACCAGATGCCCCTCCACCGGCAGCGCCTTCACGATGCGAAAGCCCTGCTCGCCGTGAACGACGTGGGTGCGCGTGATGCCCAGCTCCGGATGCGCGTGCCACGGCCCGTGGTATCCCAGGACGATCGCCATCGTGGGCAGCGCCTGCAGGCCTTCCTCGTAGACGAACCGCAGCTGGTCGGCGTCGCAGGGATCCGCGCCGAGCCCCACGCCGAGCGCGTAAAGGATCGTGTCGCGCTTCGTGAGGTGCTGTTGCGCCTCGGGTATGTCCCAGTTGGCCAGCTTTTCGTAGTTGATCGCCATCTCAGTCGCGCTTGCCTAGACCGTGGATGGGCCTCCGAAGAGTACGGTGCATTGACTGGAGAGAACGCCTCCATTTCCATGGGCAAGCGCGACTTCGCAATCCTTCACCTGCCGCTTGTCGCACTCACCGCGCACCTGGCGCACCGCTTCGATGATGACCAGCAGGCCGTACATGCCCGGATGGCAGTACGAGAGACCGCCGCCGCTGGTGTTGACCGCGAGCTTGCCGCCGGGCGCGATCGCGCCGTTGGTGACGAAGCGGCCGCCTTCGCCCTTGGGGCAGAAGCCGAGGTCCTCGAGGAACAGGATCGGGGTGATGGTGAAGGCGTCGTAGAGCGAGACCATGTCGATTTCCGCCGGTTTCAGCTTCGCCATGCCGAAGGCCTTCGGGCCCGACTCCGCCGCAGCGCTCACGGTGAGGTCCGGCATGCTGGCGATGCTTGCATGCGACAGGGATTCGCCGACACCCAGCACGTAGGCCGGCTTCTTCCTGAGCGACTTCGCGCGCGCCGCGGAAGTGAGGATGATCGCGCCGCCGCCGTCCACCACGAGGCAGCAGTCGCGCACCGTGAAGGGGTAGCTCACCATGCGCGATTTCAGCACCTGGTCCACGGTGAGAGGCTCCTTTTCCCACGCTTTCGGGTTGAGCAGCGCCCACTTGCGGGCGGCCACGGCGACCTCCGCCAGCTGCTCGCGCGTCGTGCCGTACTGGTGCATGTGGCGCGAGGCCGCCATTGCGTAGGCCGAGCTCGGCATGAACGGGCGGTACGGGTTTTCGTAGGGATTGTGCTCACGGGGCGAAGCCGCCGCGCGCGAGACCGAGCGCTGGGTGCTGCCATAGGCGATGAGCGCCACCTCGCACAGCCCATGCTCGATCGCCGCTTGCGCGTGTGCGACGTGGGCCATGAAGGAAGAGCCGCCGATAGCCGTTCCGTCGAAGTAGCGGGGCTTGATGCGCAGGTACTCCGTGAGCGTCATCGGGGCGGTGCGCACCTGGGTCGCGGCCGAAAACACGCCGTCGATGTCCGAGAGCTTCAGCCCGCAATCGTCGAGGGCGCGCATCGTGGCCTGCGCCATGAGATCCACCGGGCTGGTGTGCGGCGCGACCTGCCCGAGATCGGACTCCGCGGCGCCGACGACCGCGACGCTGCCGCGCTTGAGGCTCATGGTTCTCTCCTAGTTCTCATCTCTAACCATTCCAACCAATAGACGGCGACCCCGCCCGGCCCGCCGCGCTGCATCGCGTCGGGCGTTCGCCGGCTCGGAGTCATGCTCCTCGAAACCCCGGCTCACCCTCAGGCAGGAGGGGTCTGAAAACGGGGTAGGGCGGCTGCTTCTCGTCACCGGGATGGATCCTCACCTTCACCCGCATGCCGATCCTTACTTCCAGCGGATCGATGTCCTCGACCCGGCTCATCATGCGGAAGCCTTCGTCCACGTCGATCAGCGCGACGTTGTGCGGCGGCTGGTCCTTGTTGTAGACGACCGTTGTCGCGTACACGGTGCCGAGGCCTTTCGACACGCGCCACTGCAGGTTGTCGCTGCCGGTGCCGGGGGCCACCGCGCGCGGATAGAAAAAAGCCTTCCCGTCGTCGGCATTGACCTGGTAGGCAAGCTCGCCTTTCTTGCAATGCTCGAGGAAGGTCCCGTAGGGCGATTGCTGCATGAGGTCTGGCATTGTCGCGTCGGCTCCCTGCTCCCTGGATTGAGTGCCCGATTCTACCGGCCCGCCCGATGTCGCGTGGCCGGGGTTCCGCATCGTGTAATGGGGCCTGTCCTCCCCGGCCCGCATGCTCGGCTATACTAATCCTCTCTTTTCAGGACCATCCAGGGAGCGCGCAATGATCAAGGTTGGTGACCGCCTGCCCGAAGGCACCCTGCACCAGTTGACCGTCGAATATACCCGGGGCTGCCCCACCGGACCCGAGGCCTACAAGGTGTCGGACCTCACCAAGGACAAGCGCATCGTGGTCTTCGCGCTGCCGGGCGCGTTCACCCGCACCTGCTCGGGCAAGCACCTGCCCGGCTTCGTGGAGCTCGCCGACCAGATCAAGGCCAGGAAGGTGGACGAGATCTGGTGCCTGTCGGTGAACGACGCGATGGTCATGGCCGCGTGGGGGAAGGACCATGGCGCGGGCGACAAGGTGCGCATGATGGGCGATGGCTCGGCGAAATTCACCAAGGCGCTGGGCATGGACCAGGACCTCACCGAGCGCGGCTTCGGTATCCGCTCGCAGCGCTATTCGATGCTGGTGGACAACGGCGTAGTCAAGGTCTTCAACCTGGAGAAACCGGGCCAGTTCGAGGTCAGCTCCGCCGAGAAGATACTGACGCAACTCTAGGTGTCATCCCCGCGAAGGCGTAGTCCCCGCGCAGGCGGGGACCCAGGGCTCACGCAGCCGCACGCGGATGACCGTCTCTAGGCAGCTTTGTGTATACATCCTAGCGAGCCAAAGAAATGGCACGCTCTACATTGGAGTAACGAGCGATGTAGCCAGGCGCGCCCTACAGCATCGACGCAAGATGGCGCGCGGTTTCGTTGGTAGATACGGTGTTCGTACACTCGTCTACTATGAAATGCACGATGGGGTGACTTCGGCAATCAGACGCGAAAGACAACTGAAGAAATGGAATCGCTTATGGAAACTGCGCCTGATCGAAGAGAGGAACCCCGAATGGCGCGATCTTACGCACGAACTTCAATAGGTCTGGATACCCGCCCCCGACTGGATCCTCGGGGGTGTACCTCCAACGCGGGCACGGGTGATGCCGCTAACGCTTAGATCATCCGCATTCGCCCACAACGGCGAAATCCCGCGGCGCTACACGTGCCAGGGAGAGGACATCTCCGTGCCGCTCGCCTGGAGCGGCGCGTCCGCGGCGACCAAGGGTTTCGTGCTGATAGTGGACGATCCGGATGCGCCCGATCCAAAAGCCCCGCGCATGACGTGGGTGCACTGGGTTCTCTACAACCTGCCGCCGACGGCCAACGCGCTGAGGGAAGGAGTCAGGAGCGCGGAGCTGCCGAAAGGCACGCTCGAAGGACTGAACGACTGGAAGCGCACCGGTTACGGCGGGCCGTGCCCGCCGATCGGCCGCCACCGCTACTTCCACAAGCTCTACGCGCTCGACTCGCTGCTGCCGGCGATGGAAAGCCCGACCAAGGCCGAGCTCGAGCAGGCGATGAAAGGCCACGTGCTGGAGAAGGCCGAGCTTATCGGCACTTACCAGAAATCGTAGAAAAGCTCGACGCAAAGGCGCAAAGCCGCAAAGAGAACGCAGAATAAGAAAAGTCTTCTCGGAACTATTCTATTCCATGTATTTCTTTGCGCCTTCGCGGCTTTGCGTCAAGATTTTGGCTTGCAGGAGTGGGTGATGCACGGATCGCTGGAGCACCTCAGGATCGAGGTCGACATGCTGGCGCCGGGGGCGGAGCGCATCGTCGGCCGCAACCCGCCGCTCGCCATCATCGCGCGCGGCGTGATCTTCGGCGAAGGGCCGGTGTGGGACGCGCGCGGGAAGCAGCTTTTCTACACCGACATCATCGGCGACACGATCTGGCGCTGGAAGCCGGGCGGCAAGCCAAAACCAGTGCTGCGGCCGTCGGCGAAGGCGAACGGGATGTGCCTCGACCTCGAGAACCGGCTGGTCGTGGCTGGTTGGGGCGGCCGCACCGTGTTCCGCTTCGAGAAGAACGGGTCGCGCAAGACCCTCGCCGACCGCTGGGAAGGCAAGAAGCTGAACAGCCCCAATGACATCGTCGTCAAGTCCGACGGCTCGATCTGGTTCACCGATCCGCCGGGCGGGCTCCTCAACGTCGGCATGGTCGATCGCGACCTCCAGCGCTACCTCGACAACCAGCCGGTGTTCCGGATCTCACCCGACGGGAAGATGACGATCGTCACCGACGACTTCGTCTATCCCAACGGCCTGTGCTTCTCGCCCGATGAGAAGCTGCTCTACGTCAATTGCAGCCGGGAGCGGCTGATACGTGTGTACGACGTGAGGCCCGACGGCTCCCTCGGCAAAGGGCGGCTCTTCCATCAGTACGCCGGCCCCGAGCGCGGCGTGCCGGACGGAATCAAGTGCGATGTCGAGGGTAACGTCTATTGCACCGCTCCCGGGGGCATCTACGTGCACGACACGTCGGGCAGGGTGCTCGCGCGCATCAAGACGCCGGGCCACCATGCGACCAATATCGCGTGGGGCGACAGCGACTGGCGCTCGCTCTATATCACCATGATCGGGTCGGTCGTGCGCACACGCCTGGGTATCCCAGGCGTGCCCTCGCGATAGACGTACAAACTAGACGCAAAGGCGCAAAGCCGCAAAGGAGACACAGGAGAATGGGTTTTTTTGAACTTACTCATATCCTGCTTTTCTTTGCGCCTTCGCGGCTTTGCGTCAAGTGTTTTCACTCTTGAGCAGGTTTTGACATGAGCTGGAACTTCGAGCTGGTGGCGGGCCCGCACAAAGGCAGGACCGGCGGGCTGGCGTGGGACGGGAGCGCGATGCTCTACAGCGCGGTGCAGGAGGAGCGCATCCTGCGCTATGACCCGGCGGCGGGGAAGGCGGACGTGTTCCGCAAGTACACCGGGCGCACCAACGGCATCGCGATGGCGCGCGATGGCTCCGTATTCGGGGCGCAGGAAGGCGGGCGGCGGGTCATCCATTTCCTGAAGGACGGATCGACCGCGCCGACGTGGGAGCTGCTCGACGGCAAGCACCACAACCAGCCGACCGATGTCGTCGTGGACAGCCGGCAGCGGGTGTGGTTTGCGGACCCCTGGAACGGGACGCCGCCATATGGGCCGCCGGCCTTTCCCTTTCTCGATCACGCGTCGGTGCTGCGGCTCGACCCCTCCGGCAAGAGCGCCTGGAAGATGAAGCGTGTCACGCGCGACACGCACGGGCCGCGCGCGGTGCTGCTCTCGGCGGACGAGACGACGCTGTTCGTCGCGGACGGCGACGCGGAACGCGGCGACGTGTGCCAGCTGCTGGCCTATCCCGTGAAGCGGGACGGCAGCGTCGGACCGGGCAAGTCCTTGATGGTGTTCGCGCCGGCCGAGCGTGGGATCGAGGGCATGTGCCTCGACAGCGATGGCAACCTCGTGGCCTGCGCGGGCTGGAAGAAGGGCGGCGTCGGGCCTTCGGTTTACGTTATTGCAGCGTCGGGCACCGTCATGGAAACGCATCCAGTCCCGGCGGACCTGCCGATGCGCTGCGCGTTCGGTGATGCCGGCCTGGGGAGCCTGTACCTCACTGCGGGTGATGGCGGCCTCTACCGCGCCACCAACACGGGTCGTCGCGGGCAAGCCCGCGGACGACCCTGAGGGATGAGGGATGAAGGATGAGGGATGACCCCACGCTACGCGTGAGCGTTCTTGTTCCAAACCTTTCACTGGCGTCCGGTTGGACTGGGTCCGACCGAAGGGAACGAGAGGTCGGGACATGCCGAGAATCGCGCATAGCGCGATGGTCATCCTTCATCCTTCCGCCTTCATCCTTTGTGCTATGGATCGCCGCCGTTTGCATCGCAATGTCTTCCACCATCGCGACGGCGCAGGCCTACCCCTCCCGTCCGATACGGATCATCGCGTTGAGCTCGCCCGCTTCGGGACCCGACATCGTCGGCAGGTTGATCGGGAGCAAGTTCACCGAGGCCTGGGGCCAGCAGGTGATCGTGGACACACGCCCCGCCGCGACCGGCATCATCGGCACGGAGATCGCCGCGAGGGCGGCGCCCGACGGGCATACGCTGCTGATCGTGACCTCGCAGGCCGTCATCGTCTCCGTCAT
>JBIOVQ010000281.1:0-56425 GCA_044867805.1 Burkholderiales bacterium
TTGACCATATCGACATAGGGCCTTCGTCGGGCGCCTTGCATCCGGTCCGTCCTGGCCACAACGCATCACGCGCCTATATATGAAATAGGTTCTAGTAGTGCCGGGGCTGCGTGCGGGCGCTGCCGAACTGCTCGGGCTTGTCGGCGGGCGCGGGCAGATTGTTCCGGGTGCCGTTCGCGTTGGAAACCCTCTTCTCGAAGGCCGCCGCAGGCTTGAAAAACATGTGCGCAAACTTGGACCAGGGCACCGATCCGAACAGCACCGTCGTGGCCATGATGTACAAGCCGAAGAACACGTTGGCCGCGGGACTCGCCCTCGTTTGCAGGAAGGCCCAGACCAGGCCCAGCGTTACGCTGCCCAGAAGCGAGAGAATGAACAAATCCGCGTGCATGACGCGGAACGGTGAGTTGCCTTCAGCGGCGACATCAGCCCGAATGAAGAACCAGAACCAGTATCCGCCGAGGAGAATCATCACACCGCCGCTCCACCAGAGCTGCGGCAGGATGGCGGGCGTCTGCGCGGCGGGCGTCGGGTAGCCGAACACCATGACGGCGGTGGTGATGACGTAGAGCAGGAACCCGTACATGGTCAGCAGATGGGCGGCGCGGCGGCGCGCGCTGCAGAATTCCCCGGAAGCCAGGACGTCCACCAGGCCGGTCTTGACGGCGAGCGACACCCATTCGCCGCCACCGATTTGCCGCTGCCCTTTCCTCTTCGACTCGCGCCAATTGTCGAAAAAATACCTGGCGCTCCCCTTGTGCACGATGTCGAACAGCGTCCCCGCCGCAACCAGGACAATCATGATGACGACATAGGTCTGCGTGACGGCAGGCGGTATGAAGACCGATAGCTCGGCAAACGGATTGCTGGTGAACATCAACGGCCCCCTCCATGGCCCCTTACTTCCCTGATTTTAAGAGCGCGTGGAAAGGCGAGCGCCCAAAAAAGGGCTATGCGGTCATAGAAAAAACTTCGAGGCGCACGGCCTCGGGGGCGCCCAGGTTGACCGCAGCGGGCTGCGGTGCGCAAAATGGAGCAGAACGCGGTCGAGCCCATACGGACCGGGGAAGCAGCAACCTGAAAATCTGCATCGTTTCCGACAGCCACGACCATCGCGAGCCTCTTGCCGCGGCCGTCGGGGAGGCCAAGGCGCTCGGCGCTCAGGCCGTACTACACTGCGGCGACCTGGTGGCACCTTCCACGCTGCACGCGATCATCGGATTGGAGCTTCCGATCCACCTGATTCACGGCAACAACGCGGGTGATATGTTTCACCTGTCCAGGTTCGCACAGGATCCCGGGAACCGCGTGCATTACTACGGCCAGGACGGGTCACTGACCCTGGCGCAAAGGCGGATATTCCTGGTGCACTACCCGCATTACGCCAGGGCAATGGCGCTCACCGGCGACTATGAGCTGGTGTGCAACGGTCATGAGCACCGCGCCATCGTCGAGCGTGTCCGGAACGTCAAAGGGGACGAGACGCTGCGAATCGATCCCGGGACGGTCGCGGGCGTGAGCGCGCCCGCGACCTACGTGCTCGGCGATTTGCGGACCCTGGAATTCGAGATCCGGCCGGTTCCCCTTTGAATCGCGACTGCTAAGGCGGGAATGGTGGAATCAACCGCGTCGGTTCTGGGCCCCAGCCGGTTGTTCCGGCACACGCTGATGGCCTGGGCCGGGACAGGAGCACTCCTCGCTTGTTGCCCGTTCGTTTCCCTGGCGCAGACGGTCAAGAGCCAGGAGCATTCGATCCGGGTGGTCAAGCTCGTCGAGGGATTGGAGCATCCCTGGGGACTGGCCTTCCTGCCGGACGGCAGAATGCTCGTCACCGAACGGCCGGGGCGCCTGCGAGTGGTGCAGGATGGGAAGCTCCTGCCGCAGCCGGTCGCCGGGCTTCCGCCGGTCGCGGCGGTGGGGCAAGGCGGACTCCTCGACGTGGCGGCACATCCGCGCTTCAGTGAGAACGGCTTCGTTTACCTCGCCTACGCGGCGCGCGGAGAGGGCGGCGTGGGAACCGAGGTGGCACGCGGCCGGCTGGCAGGCAGCCGGCTCGGGGACGTCAAAGTCATCTTCCGTCAGCTACCCAAGAGCGGCGGGGGACGGCACTTCGGTTCACGCCTCGTTTTCGACCGCGAAGGTTATCTCTACATCACTCTCGGCGATCGCGGCGAGATGGAGCGCGCCCAGAAGCCCGACGATCACGCGGGATCGGTCATCCGCCTGCACGATGATGGCCGCATCCCCGCGGACAATCCGTTTGCCGGCAAGCCCGGCTGGAAGCCCGAGAAATACACGCTGGGCAACCGGAACATGCAAGGCGCCGCGCTCCACCCGCAGACAGGACGCCTGTGGACCCATGAGCATGGGCCGCAGGGCGGCGACGAGGTGAATGTGATGCGTGCCGGGGCCAATTACGGCTGGCCGGTCATCACCTACGGGGTGAATTACGGATTCGGCACGAAGATCGGCGAAGGCACGCGCAAACCGGGAATGGAGCAGCCGCTCCATTACTGGGTACCGTCGATCGCTCCCTCGGGGATGGCGTTCTATACGGGCGACAAGTTCCCGCGCTGGCGCGGCGACCTCTTCGTAGGTGCGCTGCGCGACGAGATGCTGGTGCGGCTCAGGCTCGACGGCGAAAAAATCGTGCAGGAAGAACGCCTGCTCAGGGGCGTACTCGGGCGCATACGTGACGTGCGCAGCGGGCCCGACGGCTTCCTCTATCTTCTGAACGATGAGCCGCGCGGAGTGCTGGCGCGGCTCGAGCCCGCCGCTCCCTGATTCCTGCCCGAAGAGGAGGTGCTGCCATGAAACGCCGCCCCGCTGGCCACCGCGCGCATCCGGCACGTGCGCGCGCGGCATCAACCAAAGCGTCGCCGCGCTTCAAGGTTCGCTACAGCTCCCCGGCCACGCTCTTCGACCCGAAAGCGTACAGCCACGTGGTAGAGGTGGAGGGCGGCCGCCTGCTCTTCGTATCCGGGCAGGTGCCGGTGAACGCCCAGCGGCAGCTCTCCAGCAAGGACCTGCGCGAGCAGGTCGGCCGGGTCTACGACAATATTGAAGCCGTGCTCAAATCAGTCGGCGCGGGTCTCGAGCACGTGATCAAGACCAACAATTACCTCACGAACATCTCGCAGACCGGGGTTTTTCGCGAGGTGCGCGACCAGCGCTTCGCCCATCTGGCCACGAAACCGGCCAGCACCACCGTCGTGGTCACGGCGCTGGTCGACCCCAACTATCTGCTGGAGATCGAAGTCATCGCCGCCGTGCCGCCGAGGAAATGAATGAGGGGATACTCCCCTCATGCACCCCTAAGTCAGCGATAGAAGGTGACGATGGAATGAGGGGATACCCCCTCAGGCTGCGGCCCTGCGGGGCTCCTCGATGGGCTCGGGCTCCTCTGCCGCCGGCGGCAGCGGCTCAAGCGCGCTCGCCGTGTCGACCAGGGACGCCAGGTCGTCGAGGGGCGGCAATTCCTCGAGCGAGCCCAGGTTGAGGTCGTCGAGGAACATCCGGGTGGTCGCGAACAGCTCCGGCCGTCCCGGCACATCCTTGTGCCCCACCACGTCGATCCAGCCCCGCGCTTCTAGCGCCCTGATGATGTTCGGAGACACCACGACCCCGCGTATCTCCTCGATATCGCCGCGCGTGCACGGCTGCCGGTAGGCGATGATCGCGAGCGTTTCCAGCACCGCGCGCGAGTAGCGCGGCGGCTTCTGCGGGTTCAGGCGATCGATGAACTTCTGGAACTCGGGTCGCGCCCTGAAGCGCCAGCCGGAAGCGACGTGGGTGAGCTCGACACCCCGTCCCTGCCAGTCACGCCGTAATTCTTCCAGCACGCGCCGCAAGGTGTCGGTGGAAACCTCCTCGTCGAACAGCTTCTTCAGTTCCGCGTAGGGGAGCGGCTCCGGACTCGTCAGCAGCGCGGTTTCCAGCAGCGTCTTGACGTATCCCAGGTCGAGGTTCGGCATAGTCAGGGTCCTTCCAGTCATTCCACGGCCGTCAGGTGGCCGCCCTTCAATCTCACGTAGATGGGCGCGTAGGCCTGCTGCTGGCTGATCTCGACGAGGCTCTCGCGCGCGAGCTCCAGCAGCGAAAGGAACGTCACCACCAGCACGGCAATGCCTTGCGCAGGATCGAACAGATCCCGGAATTCGACATAGCGCGCTTCCTGCAAGCGGCGCAGGATGCGGGTCATGTAGTCGCGCACCGACAGCTGCTCGCGGGTAATGCGGTGATGGCGGTTCACGGCGGCGCGCGTCAGCAGGGCGAGCCATGCGGTGCGCAGGTCCTCCGCCCTGACATCGGGCAGCTGCTCCGCCATCGATTTCTCGAACAGCACCTGCACCAGCGCGAAGTCCCGCCCCGCCAGGGGCAGCTCGTTCATGCGCTGCGCCGCGCGCTTCATGCGCTCGTATTCCATCAGGCGCCGCATCAGCTCGGCGCGCGGATCCTCCTCGTGGTCGCCGATCACCGGCCGCGGCAGCAACATCCGCGACTTGATCTCGATCAGCAGGGCCGCCATCAGGAGGTACTCCGCCGCAAGCTCGAGCGAGCGCGTCCGCATCAGCTCGACGTACTCGAGGTACTGGGCGGTCAGCGCCGCCATCGGTATGTCCAGTACGTTGATGTTCTCCTTGCGGATCAGATACAGCAGAAGATCGAGCGGTCCCTGGAACTGCTCGAGAAAAACCTCCAGGGCGTCGGGCGGGATATACAGGTCGCGCGGCACCTCGTGCAGCGGCTGGCCGTAGACCGTGGCGATCGGCGCCTCGATGACGGATTCCATCATGACGATGCGCGGCGGCCGGGCACGAACAGGCCGCGGCCTGGGGGATTCTGGGGGGGACCTCGCCTGCCGGCTGGGGGGGAGCCGTTGGTTACGGAGTCCGGTCGAGGGGCCAGTAGCCCACCGCCCGGCAAAGGCGATGCTGGCATTACGTGTAATTGTACAGCTTTTTGGCGGGGAAAAACAGATACTTGCAGATCGGGTCAGGTGTAGTTCAGTCCCATGACCTGCCGCACTTCGCGCAGCGTCTCCTGCGCCTGCTTGCGCGCCTTCTCGCAGCCGTCGGCGATGATGCTGCGCACCAGCGTGGGGTCGTCCAGGTAGCGCTGGGCCCGCTCACGCATCGGCTTCTGCTCTTCGAGTATGGCGTCGATGACCGTTTGCTTGCACTCGAGGCAACCAATGCCGGCGCTGCGACAGCCTTCCTGCACCCACTTCTTGCGCTTCTCGTCGGAATACACCAGGTGGAACTGCCAGACCGGGCACTTGTCCGGGTCGCCGGGATCGGTGCGCTTCACGCGCGCCGGATCGGTCGGCATGGTGCGGATCTTCCCGGCGATGCTTTCGGCGTCCTCGCGCAGGCCGATCGTGTTGTCGTAGGACTTCGACATCTTCTGTCCGTCCAGACCGGGCATTTTCGACGCTTCCGTCAGCAAGGCCTGCGGCTCGGTCAGCACCACTTTCCCGCCGCCTTCGATGTAGCCGAACAGCCGCTCGCGATCCCCCATGGGCAGGTTCTGGGCATCGTCCACCAGCGTGCGCGCCTCGGACAGGGCGGCCGCATCGCCCTTCTCCAGGAACCGGGTGCGCAGCTGGCGGTAGAGCCGGGCCCGCTTGGCGCCGAGCTTCTTGATCGCCGCCTCGGCTTTCTGCTCGAAGCCCTCCTCGCGGCCGAAAACGTGATTGAAGCGCCGCGCCACTTCGCGGGTGAACTCGATGTGCGGCACCTGGTCTTCGCCGACTGGCACGAGATTCGCGCGATAGGCAAGGATGTCGGCGCTCTGCAGCAGCGGGTAGCCGAGAAAGCCGTAGGTCGAGAGGTCCTTGTCGGCCAGCTTTTCCTGCTGGTCCTTGTAGGTCGGAATGCGCTCGAGCCAGCCCAGCGGGGTCACCATGGACAGCAGCACATGCAGCTCGGCGTGCTCGGGAACCCGCGACTGGATGAACAGGGTCGCCTGCGCCGGGTCCACGCCCGCCGCGAGCCAATCGACCACCATCTCCCATACGTTCTGCTCGACGACCTCGGGAGTCTCGTAGTGCGTCGTCAGCGCATGCCAATCGGCGACGAAGTACAGGCATTCGTATTCGTGCTGCAACTTCACCCAGTTCTTGAGCACGCCGTGGTAGTGGCCGAGATGCAGCGCGCCGGTCGGGCGCATTCCGGAGAGAACGCGGTTGGAGAACATGGCTCAGATGACGCCGGTCAACCGGGCAAGGTCGCCTGCCGAAAGATCGAACAGCGCAGCGATCAGCTGCATCAGCGCAGTGATCGGGGGCAGGAGCAGGTATCCGAGCACGCCGCTGAAAAGGAGCACCAGCAATATGACGAAGCCGTACGGCTCGATGCGCGCGAACCGCCAGGAAAGGCGGTGGGGCAGCAGGCTCACCACGATACGCCCGCCATCGAGCGGCGGCAGTGGCACCAGGTTGAGCACCGCGATGATGATATTGAAGAACACGCCCGCGGCGCCCATCAACGCAAGCGGCAGGCCGAAAGTGCTGTCCGGCACGGACAACCCGAGCTTGATCATCAACGCCCAGAACAACGCCATGGCGAGATTGCTCAGCGGCCCGGCGGCGGCCACCCACAGCATGTCCCGCTTGGGGTGCCTGAGATTGGAGAAATTGACCGGTACCGGCTTGGCCCAGCCGAAGATGATGCCGCCGCCGAAAAGCTTCGTCACCGCCAGCAGTATCAGTGGCAAAGCGATCGTCCCGACGGGATCGATATGCCGCAGGGGGTTCAGGCTGACCCGCCCCTCCTGGAAGGCCGTCATGTCGCCGAAATGCCTGGCAACGTAACCATGGGCCGCCTCGTGCAGCGTGATCGCGAAGATGACGGGCAGCGCGTAGATCGCAATGACCTGGACTAGGTTGAGTTCCAAATGGAGGGCGCGGGCTGATGACCCGGGAATATTTTATCAGGCTGCCCGGGCCAACGAATCCGGCGCATCCCGCGTTCCGTATCTATGGTCATTCGCGTTGCAGTGCCGATCCGGATGACTTGCCTCAGGAACGTCCTTGCAGCCATGCTGCTCGCCGGGCTCCCCGCGCTCGCCGGGGCCGCGGAATGCACCGCGGAAAGCGGGCCGCAGCGGACCGCGTTGCTCGAGCTCTACACCTCCGAGGGCTGCGACAGCTGCCCTCCCGCCGATCGCTGGGCAAGCAGCCTGCCGAGCCGCGGTTTCAGCTCCGATCGCCTCGTGGCGCTCGCCTTCCACGTCGACTACTGGAACTACCTGGGGTGGCGGGATCCGTACTCCAAGGCGGAATACGGCGACCGGCAGCGGACGGCGAGCGCGCGTAACCGGGCCCGCGTGGTGTACACGCCGCAATTCCTGCTGAACGGGAAGGATTATCGCCGCGCCATGCTCGTGGATGACCTGGACGAGCGCGTAAAGGCCATCAGCCGGCAGCCGGCGCAGGCGGGAATACGCCTCCGACTCGACGCAAGGAATGAAGGCACGCTGCACGTCGCTGGAAAGGCCATGACGGCGCGGTCAGGAGCGCATGCCTACCTGGCGCTCTACGAGAACAACCTCTCGAATCAGGTCACGGCCGGAGAAAACAGGGGCAAGCGGCTGCGCCACGACTTCGTGGTCCGGCAGCTGGCAGGCCCCTTCGTTCTGGGCACCGGGCGAGAAGCTTCGTTCAGACAGCCCTTCCCGCTTCAGCCGGCCTGGAAGACGCACGACCTGCATATCGCCGCTTTTGTACAGAACGAAAGCACTGGCGATGTGCTGCAATCACTGACGGTGGCTGTCTGCCGCTGAAGCCGGGGCCCGAAATCTATGCTGGCGAAGTCGCAAACGTGTTATTGTTCATCTACTTATTCTCCCAACGTCAACTCAGATGTAAGTCGCTATAATTTTGCAGCAAGGGGAGATCGTGAACCGTTATCAACGCATCGCGGTCAGGATCGCGGTAGTGAATTTACTGGTGATCCTGCTTTTTCCGCCTTTCGACATGCACTCGATCGCCAGCGCATTTGCGCCGGCGTTTGCCGGGTTCTATTTCGTTCTCAATGCACCCCTCTTCGCCCAGGTCAATTTCAGCGTGCTCACGCTGGAAGTGATGGTGGTGGTGGTCAACACCGGCATCGCCTGGCTGCTGCTGCGGGACAGGGCGTCCGCCGCGGAAAAGCCGAAGCTGAGCCTTCAGAACGCGGTCCTGATAACGACCGGCGCAAATCTCATCCTGATGCTGTTGTTCCCGCCGTTCACGACGGTGTACACGCTGACCAACGCCGTGCCGCCGACCTTCGAAGGTTTCTACTTCATTTTCAACCAGGATCCCAACCACGCCATCGCCGCCGGCATTCTTCACCTGGAGATCATCTTCATCCTGGTGAACGGCGGGCTGTTCTGGCTCTCCTTCAACGAAGGGATGTAGGCGCGGGCGCGCGCCGGCCTGCGGCGCGCGGCGCAGATCATCCAGCGATTCGGGGAGAGCGAGCGGCGCCGATCCAGCGCGCGCCACCGGCCGTTACGCGACTTTCTGGCGCAGGCGGCTTTGCGCCGGAACGTGCTGGGCCAGGAATTCCATCTGGTCCGCCAGGATCCGGCGGTTGGTCAGAATCAGGTATTCCGCGCGGTTCGGCACGTACGGCAGGTAGATCAACTCCATGCCCGCCTGCTCCGGCGTGCAATTGCCCTTGCGCTCGTTGCACGCCCGGCACGCGGTCACGGAGTTCATCCAGCTGTCCCTGCCGCCGCGTGAGAACGGCGTTACGTGGTCGCGGGTCAGCCTGGAAATCGGGAACATCCCGCCGCAATAGGCGCAAACTTGGCGGTCGCGGTGAAACAACTCGCGGTTGTTGAGCGGCGGCACCTGGCCGAACGACTTCATCGCCATCGCCTTGCCCTTGATTGCGATGATGCTGGACGACGTAATGGACGATCGCCGCCCGGTCAGGCGGTTCATGCCGCCGTAGACGGTAAACGCCCGCGCCCCCGTGGCCCATGCCACCTGGTCCTTGGCGTAGTAGTAGCACGCATGCTGCCAGCTGATCCAGCGATGCGGCACGCCGTGTGTGTCGAGCGTCAGGATCAACGGGTACAGGTTGTGCAGCAGCGCCGCCTGTTCGGCGCCCGGGAACATCTCCGCGAATTGCTGTTGTGCGTGCGCGCTCATTGCAGGACGAAATTTACCAGATTTTTGAATTCGTGGCAGTTTTCGACGCTGACAGGCCGCCTCCAGCGTGGTAAGCCGCACCGCAGCAAGGTATAATTGCGGTCCGTGAACGACCAGCACCCAGCCTCCCGCCGGGGCCGCAACCGGCGATCGTGAACCCGGTCCCAGACGGTCCCGCGCCCGCCCTGCCGGACTCCGCAGGCGTCCCGAAACTGACTTTCTCCGATCTCGGCTTGCTGCCCGAGCTCCTGCGCGCCGTTGCCGAGCAGGGCTACCTGGAACCGACGCCGATCCAGGCGAAGGCGATACCGCCTATCCTGCAACGCCGCGACGTGATGGGCGCGGCACAGACCGGCACCGGCAAGACCGCCGGGTTCGCCCTGCCTCTCCTGCAGCTGCTTGCGCCCCAGGCCAATACCAGCCCGTCTCCCGCGCGGCATCCGCTCCGGGTGCTCGTGCTCACGCCCACGCGCGAGCTGGCCGCCCAGGTGGAAGAGAGCTTCCGCGCCTATGGCAAGCACCTGCAGCTGAGGTCGGCCGTGGTTTACGGGGGCGTGGATATCGACCCGCAGATGAAGCAGCTGTACGCCGGAGTGGAAATCCTGGTCGCGACCCCCGGCCGCCTGCTCGACCACCTGCATCAGAAAAGCGTCAACCTGTCTCGCGTCGAATTCCTCGTGCTCGACGAGGCCGACCGCATGCTGGACATGGGCTTCATCCCGGACATCAAGCGCATCCTCGCGGCGCTGCCCCGGCAGCGCCAGAACATGCTGTTTTCGGCCACCTTCCCGGACGAGGTCCGCAGGCTCGCCCGCGAGCTGCTGCACGCGCCGGTAACGGTCGAGGTCGCGCCGCGCAACGCGCCGGCCGAGCTGGTGGCGCACCTCGTCTATCCCGTAGCGCTTCCGCGCAAGCGCGCGGTGCTGGTGCAGCTCATCCGTTCGCGCAACATGCGGCAGGTCCTGGTATTCGTGCGGATGAAACGCGACGCCAACCGGCTGGCGCGGCAACTCAAGCAGGACGGTGTTGTCGCAAAAGAAATACACAGCGACCGCACGCAGGTGGAGCGCATGCAGGCTCTCGAGGAGTTCAAGCAGGGCAAGGTGCCGGTGCTGGTGGCAACCGACATCGCGGCGCGCGGCCTCGATATCGAGGAGCTGCCGTTCGTGATCAACTACGAATTGCCCCATACGCCGGAAGACTACGTGCACCGTATCGGGCGGACTGGACGCGCGGGGCTGCCCGGCGAGGCCATTTCCCTGGTGAGCCCGGAGGAAATGAAGTTCCTGGAGGACATCGAGCGACTGCTGAAGCGCAAGCTGCCGCGTTCGGCCGCCCCGGAGCCCGCGGCTGATCGTGGCCCGCCACGGCACGCGCGGGAGCCGCGCCAGGAGCGCCATCGTCCGCCAAGGCCGGCTGGGCATTCACGGCCGTCTCAACCGCCCGTAGCGCGGCCTGCTCCAGCCGGATTCGATTTCAGCAAGCCGTATGAGCCGCCATCGTCGAATCCGCCGCCGCGACCGCCCGTCGTGCGCACCACTCACGGAAAGCCCCAACGCCCCACTGCCGCCCTGCTCGGCGGCAGTCCCGCCAAGCGCGAGCCCCACAAATCTTGAGTTGGCAGTTGGCAGCCGTCAGTTGGCAGCAACTGCAAACTGCCCACTGCAAACTGCAAACTGCAAACTTCTCATGAAAGCAGTCAGACCACAGCAACTCAAGGCCATGCTGCAGGATGGTCACGAGCTCGCGCTGCTCGATGTCCGCGAAGCGGGCCAGTTCGGAAAATCGCACCTGCTGTTCGCCGTTCCCCTGCCCTACAGCCGCCTCGAGCTCGACATCGGGCGTCTCGTGCCGCGGCCCGGGACACGCATGGTGCTCTGCGACGACGGCGACATCGGTATCGCCGCCCGCGCCGCACACCGCCTCCAGGCAATCGGCTACACCGATGTCGCCCTCCTCGCCGGCGGCACTCGCGGCTGGGCCGATGCGGGCTACACGCTTTACTCCGGGGTCAATGTTCCCAGCAAGGTCTTCGGCGAGCTCGTCGAACACGCCTATCACACGCCGCGTGTCACCGCGCACGAGCTCCAGCGGATGAAGGAATCCGGCGAGGACTTCCTGCTTCTCGATGGCCGGCCTGTGAGCGAGCATCACAAGATGACCATACCCGGGAGCATCTGCTGCCCGAACGCCGAGCTCCCCTACCGCGTTTCGGCCATGGTGAAGAACCCGCGCACCAAGATCGTGGTCAACTGCGCCGGACGCACGCGTTCCATCGTCGGGGCGCAAACGCTGATCAACTACGGCATCCCGAACCCGGTGCTTGCGCTGGAGAACGGCACGCAGGGCTGGTACCTGGCTGACTTCAAGCTCGAGCACGGCAGCACCCGGCGCTACCCGGACAGGACGGAGGCTGCCTCGCTGCCCGCCGTGCAGGCCTCCGCTGCGAAACTCATGCAGCGCTTCGCGATCACGACGGTCACTGCGGCGCAGGCAAAGGAATGGCTGCAGGATGCGGGTCGCACGACCTACCTGTGTGACGTGCGCACGCCGGAGGAGTTCGAAGCGGGATCGATACCGGGCGCCCTGCATGCGCCCGGTGGCCAGCTGATACAGGCGACCGACCAGTGGATCGGCGTGCGCAATGCGCGCATCGTGCTCATCGACGGGGGAGAGAACATCCGCGCCCCGATGGTCGCGAGCTGGCTCAAGCAGCTCGGCTGCGATGCCTGGGTGCTGAAGGGCGGCGTCCAGGCCGAACTCCGGAGCGCGCCCGCCGCCAATCTCGACCTGCCCGCGCTCGCGACGATTTCAGCTCCTGAGCTGAAGTCCGCTCTTGCCCGGGGGAACTGCATGGTGCTGGATCTTCGCCCCAGTCGGGAGTTCCGCAAGGTTCACATTCCGGGGAGTCGCTGGAGCATACGCTCCCGCGTGCGCAGCGCAGCGGGCGACGCAGGAAAGATGGTCGTCCTGGTGGCCGATGACTCCGGCCTGGCGCGCGTCGCGGCGATCGACCTCCTCGAAGCGGGAATCGCTCTTCTGAAGATGCTCGACGGCGGAATCGCAGCCTGGACGGATGCGGCATACCCGGTTGACTCCGCGCCCGACGACCCGCCCGACGCGGAATGCATCGACTATCTGTTCTTCGTCCACGACCGGCATGCCGGCAACCGCGAGGCTATGAAGCAATACCTCGCCTGGGAGACGGGGCTCGTCACCCAGCTCGACGAGCAGGAGCGCGCCGCCTTCAAGGTCGCAGCGCCTCAGTAGCGCGCTGCGACGGTGACGGGTGATAGGTGATAAGTGATGGGAGCTTTATTCAACGCCGCAAGGCCGGAGCCTTATCACTTATCACTCGTCACTTATCACGCAGCTAATTGACCTGCAGTTTTAAGTCGCGCACGACCTTGCCCCACTTGGCGTACTCGACCCGGAGGAATGCGTCGAAGGCCTTTGGATCGGTGGCCACGATGTCGGTTCCGGCCCGCTGGAACGCAGTCCGCACTTCCGGCGTCTGGAGCACCTTCGTCACCGCCTGGTGGATGCGCTTGATGACCCCCGAGGGGGTTCCGCGCGGCGCGAGTAAACCCGTCCACAGTGACGCGTCGTAGCCCGGCACGGTTTCGGCTATCGACGGGATGTCCGGCAGCTCCGGCGAGCGCTTGGCGGTCGTGACCGCGATGATCCGCAGCTGGCCCGCACGGTGATGCTGGATGATGCTCGAGAGCCCGAGGCAGCCGATCTTGACCTGGCCGCCCAGCAGGTCGGCGCGCACGGGACCGCTCCCCTTGTACGGGATGTGCACCATGTCGATGCCGGCCATGCTGGTGAACAGCGCCTGGAACAGATGCATCGCGCCTCCCTGGCCCGAGGACGCGTAGTTGTGCATGCCCGGCTCCTTCTTCGCCAGCGCGATCAGGTCCTTCACCGACCTGACGTCGAGCGAAGGATGCACCGCCAGGCCGTAGGGCTGGCTCGCGATCTCCATGATTGGCGCGAAGGCATTCAGGGGGTGGAACGGCACCTTCTTGTACAGATTTGGAAAGATGGAGTGAGGGGAACCGGTGCCAAGCAGCGTGTAGCCATCGGGATTCGCCTGCGCCACCAGGTCCGTTCCGATCAAGCCCCCGGCGCCGGTACGATTATCGATCACCACCTGCTGGCCCAGGACTTCCGGCAGCCTTGTCGCGACGATGCGCACCAGCACGTCGGTCGAGCCGCCCGCCCCGAATGGAATGATCATCCGTACCGGCTTGGTGGGATAGGTTTCTGCCGCCCACCCGCAAGAGATTGCCGCCGAGAACAGCGCACCGGCACACGCAAGAGCCGCGTAATTCGCCTTCTTCATCATTTCCTCCTCGCTGTGAATGCTCCCCGTTCGGTTGTTAGATTCGTGTCGTCGAAACCACCGGAATCATACCATCGCTCCCGTGAGCCGCAGAGAGCAGGCTCGCTACGCGCAGAGCGGTGACATTACGGCGCGCTACCATCGAGACGTCTTGCCGGTTTCGATTTCGCTCGCGTACTGCATGATCCCTCCCCATATCGTCGCGACCTTGCTCGCGATCGCTGCGGCAGCCGCCGCAACCGCCGTTGAGGCACGCGGTTGAACGAGGCCGTCTCCGACGCCATCACCATGGGCGACGTGCGTAGCCGGATCGCCGCTCTCGGCGCGCAGCCGGCCGGGGGGCCGGCCCCAGCAACTGGCTACCCTGATCCGCGGCGAAATACCCAAGTGGACGAAAGTCGTCACGGAGGCGGGCATCCGGCTCGAATGATTGCGGCTGTCGGCCGTCACGCAGACCGGCGCATGGGTTAAGCTGATGGCCTGATGCTGGTCGTGCGCAATCTCTCGAAGTCCTTCGGCGGCACGCGGCCGCGCGAATTGCTCCGCCGGATCTCGCTCGATGTCGCGACGGGCGAGTATGTCGCCATCGTGGGCGAGTCCGGCGTCGGCAAGACCACCCTGCTCAATCTGATCGCCGGGCTCGATCAGCCGGATAGCGGCACCGTAGCGCTGGATGGGAAGGAAATGTCGGCGCTGGATGACGCCGGGCGCACCCGCCTGCGGCGCAGCAGCATCGGCTTCGTGTTCCAGGCCTTCCATCTTCTGCCGCACCTGACCGTGGCGCAGAACGTCGCCCTGCCCCTGTCGCTGAATGGCGCCGACACCGCGCAAGCCGGCGAGCGTCTGCAGGAAGTTCTGGCGGCGGTCGGCCTGGATGCCGCTGCCGACGTCTATCCGCGCGAGCTTTCCGGGGGCGAAATGCAGCGGGTAGCCATCGCCCGCGCGCTGGTGCACCGCCCCTTGCTGCTGCTCGCCGACGAGCCCACCGGCAACCTGGACGCAGACGCGGCGAAACAGGTACTTACCCTGCTCCGCGATCAGGTCAAACTGGAGTCGGCGTCCGGCATCCTGGTCACGCACTCCGCGGTCGCGGCAGCGACCGCGGACCGCGTGCTGACGCTCACCGCGGAAGGATTGAAATCCTAGACGCAAAGTCGCAAAGCCGCAAAGGAATACGAATAATGCAATGAAGATCCGGGCGCGAAGGAAGGGAAGATAGGCAGGATTGACAGGGACTGCCGGATCGTAAGGAATGTGGCTATCCGTGCCTGGCAAACTTGGCGGTTCTAAAATTATCTCTGTCTTTCTTCGTGCCTTTGCGTCTTTGCGTCCAGATTCTTGACGAGGACTGAATGGCGGCGATTGCGCGCCCATGGGCTGAAGGACGATTTCTGCTCGCCTACGCACTGGTGCTGGGCCCGTTGCGCGAGAGCCCCGGCCGCAGCGTCCTGGGTGTTATCGCCATTGCCCTCGGGGTTGCGCTGGGTGTGGCGGTGCATCTCGTCAACTCGAGCGCCATGAACGAATTCGAGCTCGCCGCGCGGCATCTCGCCGGCGAAGCCGACGTCGTGGTGCGCGGCCCGCGCGCGGGATTCGACCAGGCGCTCTATCCCAAGCTCGCCCGGCTCCCGCAGGTCGAGGCCGCCAATCCCGCGGTGGACCTCGAGGTGCCGCTGGCCGGACGCCAGGACAGCCTGCGTATTCTCGGCTTCGACCCCTTGCGGGCCGCGCAGGTGCAGCCTTCCCTGCTACCCGAGCGCCCCGGCATGGTGCTCGACCTGTTCGATGCCGATGCCATACTGCTCAGTCCATCTGCGGCAGAATGGCTGCGGCTCGGGACCGGTGACCGGCTCACCATACAAGTGGGCACGCGCACCCTCGAGCTGCGCGTCGCGGGCCTGCTTCCGCAAGGCGCGTACCGCCAGCGCCTGGGCGTGATGGACGTCGCCTCCGCGCAGTGGCGGCTCGATCGCATCGGGCGGCTCAATCGCGTGGACCTGCGCCTGAAGCCCGGCACCGACGTGCAGGCCTTCCGCCGCGAGCTGCAGGCGATGCTTCCCGCAGGCGTGCAGGCGGTGCTTCCGGAAACCGAGGGCACCCGCGGCGCCAATCTGACGCGCGCCTACCGGCTGAACCTCGACATGCTTGCGCTGGTCGCGCTCTTTACCGGGGCCTTTCTCGTGTTTTCATCGCAGGTGCTGGCGCTGCTGCGCCGGCGCACCCAGTTTGCCCTGTTGCGGACGATCGGGGTCACGCGCGGAGCGCTCGCGGGCCAGCTGCTTGCTGAAGGCGCGCTCATCGGGGTGCTCGGCGCCGCGCTGGGCGTGCTCCTGGGCTATGCGCTGGCCCGCTACGCGCTCGCACTGGTCGGAGCCGATCTGGGAGCGGGCTACTTCCGCAGCATCGCGGCCAGCCTCGAAGCCGAGCCCCAAACCCTCGCCTGGTTCGCCGGCCTCGGCGTGTTGTTCGCGCTGCTGGGCGCCGCCGCCCCCGCGTGGGAGGCGGCGCGCCGCCCCCCGGCCCGCGCGCTGCGCTCGGGCGACGAAGAGGAAGGGCTCAAGACCGTGCCGACGTTCTGGTGGGGCGTCGCATCGGTCGTGGCCGGGCTGCTGCTCGCTCGCGCTCCTGCCATCGACGGGTTGCCGATCGCGGGCTATGTCGCGATCGGGATGGTCCTCCTGGGAGCGGTCCTCGTCATGCCCCGGCTCGCGAAGGCATGCCTGGATATCCTTCCGCTGCCGGCACGGGTCCCTGCGGCCATCGCGGTCGCCCAGCTCTAGGCGGCGCCGCGCCAGGCCGCGATCAGCGTCGCCGCCATCGTCACCAGCTTCAGCCTCATGGTCTCCATGCTGATCATGGTGAGCTCCTTTCGCGCCTCCCTCGAGGCGTGGCTCGATCGCATGCTGCCGGCCGACCTTTACCTGCGCGCCGCGCGCTTCGGCGAGACTGCGTTCTTTTCTCCGGAGGAACAGGCGCGCATCGCTGCGACCCCCGGCGTCGAGCGCGCGGCCTTCATTCGCAGCCAGAATCTCCTGCTGACCCCCGAGCGGCCGCCCGTCACGCTGCTTGCCGGGCCGGTCGAGGCCGCCGATCCCGAAAAAGTGCTGGCCCTCACGAGCCCGCCCCTTGCGTTGCGACCGGGCGATCCCCCGCCAGTGTGGGTGTCCGAGGTCGCCGCCGACCTCTACGGCATGCGCGTGGGCGATCGCGTGCGCCTGCCACTTGGCGGGGAACCGCTCGCCTATACGGTGGCCGGGATCTGGCGCGACTACGCCCGGCAGAACGGCGCCATCGCGATGAACCGGGATCTCTATATCAAGGTGACGGGTGACCGGCTGGTCAACGATGTGGCGCTCTGGCTTACGCCAGGGGCCGTGGTAATGGACGTGCAGCGGTCGGTGCTCGAGCGCCTGCTCGACCCCCCCGCGGTGGAAATTGCCACTACCCGCGAAGTGCGCGATATCTCCCTGGCCGCGTTCGACCGCACCTTCGCGATCACCTATGCGCTGGAAATCGCGGCGGTCCTCATCGGACTGTTCGGCGTCAGTGTCTCGTTCAGCGCGCAGGCACTCGCGCGCCGGCGCGAGTTCGGCGTTCTCCGGCACATCGGCATGTCGCGGCGGGAAATCGGCGCGATGCTGGGCTGCGAAGGCGGGTTGATCGCGGTGCTGGGTATCCTCGTGGGACTTTTGACGGGATGGGTGGTGGGCCTGATCCTGATCCACGTCGTCAATCGCCAATCCTTCCATTGGAGCATGGAGCTGCACCTGCCATGGCTGCCGCTGGCGCTCCTGGCAGCGCTCGTCATCGCCGCCGCCGTCGTTACCGCGGTCTGGAGCGGCCGCGCAGCGATGAGCGGGGATGTCGTTCGCGCCGTGCGTGAGGATTGGTAACAACGTGAATCGTGATTGGTGATTCGTGATTCGCAGCCACAGCTCGAAAAGGCGTCGCTTACTGGCCTGGCTCGCGGCATTGTGGGCAGCGCCTGCCGCGCCGGCTCAAATCACAAATCACAAATCACAAATCACGCCTTTCGCGAAGGTCGTCCCGGGCTACAGGATGCAGTTTCCCCGGGACGAAGGAAGCCATCCAACCTTCCGGATCGAGTGGTGGTACATCACCGGCTGGCTCAACGAGGCGACCGACCCGCTCGGTTTCCAGGTCACGTTCTTTCGCGCGCGGCCGGACTTGAAGCATGACAACCCGAGCGCCTTCGCGCCGCGGCAGATGCTGATCGCGCATGCCGCCCTCTCCGATCCGGCGCAGGGGCGGCTGATCCACGCCCAGCGGGCGGCGCGTGCCGGCTTCGATCTGGCGGACGCCGAGATGGGCCGCACGCGAGTCTGGATAGACAACTGGATGCTGCAGCAGACCGGCACGACCTACCAAACCCGGATCGATGCCCGGGATTTTTCGTTCGAGCTCGCGTTCGACGCGACGCAACCGCCGCTCAAGCAGGGGCAGGACGGCTTCAGCCGCAAGGGACCTGCACGCGAATCGGCGAGCTACTACTACAGCCTGCCGCATCTCGAGGTGCGGGGCACCGTCGCCCGCGCGGGGAGATCCCTGCCCGTGACCGGCTCCGCCTGGCTCGACCATGAGTGGTCGTCGCAATACATGGAGCAGCAGGCGGTCGGCTGGGACTGGGTCGGAATCAACCTCGCCGGCGGCGGCGCCCTGATGGCGTTCCGGATGCGCGACCGGCACGGCGGGGCCTTCTGGGCCGGCGGAGCGCTGCGCCGGGCGAACGGCACGATGAGGATATTCTCGCCCGGCGCTATCCGTTTCACCCCGCGCCGCGACTGGCGCAGCCCCCGCACCGGAACGACTTACCCGGTGTCGTGGCTGATCAAGGCCGGCGACCTGGAACTGGCCGTCGAGCCCCTGTTCGACGACCAGGAGCACGACACCCGGGCCTCGAGCGGCACCATCTATTGGGAAGGGGCGGTGCGCGCGCTGAGCGCAGGCGCGCCCGCCGGGCTGGGCTACCTGGAGCTCACCGGCTACTGGCGCAGGGTAAACTTATAGGCATCGGCCACGAAAGATTTGTTCATGAAACTTCCCGCCATTTCCATCCCGATCATGCTGGCAGCCCTCTCGCTGCCGCTCCAGGCGCATGCGCAAACGGCGCGCATCGAGCTGCATGCATTTCGCTCGATCACGCTGACCGACCAGCAGTTTCTGAACGGCGCGAAGGAAGGCCAGCCCGTCACCATCACCGGGGAGCTGCGGCTGCCGCGCCGGGGTAATGCGCGCGTCCCGGCGGTCGTGCTGCTGCATGGCTCGGGCGGTCTTTCCGCATCGCACGCCCGCTGGGCGGAGGAGCTGACGGGGATGGGAATCGCGACGTTCCTGGTGGACAGCTTTACCGGCCGCGGCATCGTCTCCGTGAGCGCCAACCAGGACGCGCTGGGGCGCCTCGCGATGATCATCGACGCCTACCGCGCGCTCGACCTGCTGGCGCCCGATTCGCGCATCGACGCCGACAAGATAGCGGTGCTCGGATTCTCCCGGGGCGGCCAATCGGCCCTGTACGCGAGCCTGCGCCGCTTCCAGAAGATGCACGGTCCGCCGGGCATCGAATTCGCGGCGTATATCCCCTTCTACCCGTCGTGCAATACGCGCTTTCGCGACGACGGAAACGTGAGCGGCAGGCCCATACACATACACCATGGACTCGACGACAACTATGTCCCGATCGAGCCGTGCCAGGCTTACGTCGACCGCCTTCACGCCGCCGGAAGGAAGAATGTGGTGCTGACCGAGTATCCCGGCGCCCATCACGCTTTCGACAATCCCGGCAACCCGGCGCCGGTGCGTGCAGAGCGATCCCAGTCAACGGCCCTGTGCACGCTGCAGGAGGACGCGAGCGGGCGCATCGTCAACAGCAAGACGGGGAAGCCGTTCAACTACAAGGACACCTGCGTTCGTCTCGGGCCCACGCTTGGCTACAACGCGGAGCAGCACGCCGCCGCGCTCAAGACGGTGAAGGATTTTCTAGCGGTGGTATTCAGGCTGCCGCCGCCACCCGGCCCCGCCGGGAAGTGACCGAAGGTCACCCCCGCGACGGCGGGGGTCCAGGTCTAGATTCCTGCCTTCGCGGGAACTGTCAGTTCAGCCGGCGCGGAGCCGCCTCCTGCGCCGGCTCGGCCGGCTCCTGGGCGTTATGCAGCGCCAGGTTGACGTCCCAGTCGGTCTTCGCCACCGCCTGCCGCAGCAGCCGCGTGAAAATATGCAGGAGCTTGGTGTCCAGGGTCATGTCTATCCCCTGGCCGTGCTGCGGGTGCAGGCTCAATAGCTGCATTCCCTTTTCGCCCTTCTTGCCCTTGGCCTTGGCGAGGACCGCCGGCGCCTCGCCGAGCGGCAGGCTGCGCGGAACTTCCTGCGTAGCCTCCTCGAACTTCCTGGCGTAGTTGGCCTGCTGCGAAAACCCCTCGTGCTGGATGTCCAGCACCGTGCGGCGCGTCGCGGGATCCGCCTGCTGCCGCACCGCCTGGTCCCACTCGAGCATCTGCACCAGCATCGCCCACAGCCGCTTCACGAACCGGCGCGTAAGCCAGAAACGAAATTCGCAATTGTCCGTGGTAGACAGCCGCAGCAGCAGGCGGTCCTCGGGCTCGTCGTGGCGAATCTGGATCTGGTGGATCTTCATGGGCGGTGGCGCAGGCGCGCCGGCCGCCTATTGTAGAAGAACCGCGGTCAGACCGCAGCGGTCGCGCTGCGTGCCTTGTCGAAAACCAGGCCGCCTTTCCTGGCGTCCGCGCGGATCGTGTCCTTCGGCGCGAACCGGCCTTCCAGGATGGCTTTCGAGAGCGGGTTCTCGAGCTTCTGCTGGATCGCGCGCTTGAGCGGGCGCGCACCGTAGACCGGGTCGTAGCCCGCGGCCGCGAGCTCCTTCAACGCCGCGTCGCTCAGCTCCAGCCGGATGTCCATGGCGGCGAGCCGCTTTTCGAGATAGCCGACCTGGATCCTGGCGATGGACCTGATGTCCTTCTCCTCCAGCGCGTGGAACACGATCATCTCGTCGATCCGGTTGACGAACTCCGGCCGCAATTGCGCCTTGACCTCGCCCAGCACGGCGGTCTTGATGAGCTGATACTCGTCCCCGGCCATCTGCTGGATCATCTGGCTGCCGAGGTTGGACGTCATCACGATCACCGTGTTCTTGAAATCCACGGTGCGGCCCTGCCCGTCGGTCATGCGCCCGTCGTCGAGCACCTGCAGCAGCACGTTGAAGACGTCGTGGTGCGCCTTCTCGATCTCGTCGAGCAGGACCACCGAATAAGGCTTCCGCCGGACTGCTTCGGTGAGGTGGCCGCCCTCCTCGTAACCCACGTAGCCCGGCGGCGCGCCGATCAACCGCGCGACCGAGTGCTTCTCCATGAATTCGGACATGTCGACGCGGATGAGATGATCCTCCGAGTCGAACAGGAACTCGGCCAGCGCCTTGCACAGCTCGGTCTTGCCGACGCCGGTCGGTCCCAGGAACAGAAAGGACCCGTACGGCCGCTTTGGATCGCCCAGGCCCGCGCGCGAGCGGCGGATCGCGTCCGCGACGAGCTGCACCGCCTCGTCCTGCCCCACCACCCGCTCGTGCAGCTTTGCCTCCATCTGCAGCAGCTTTTCACGCTCGCCCTGCATCATCCGGGACACCGGTATGCCAGTCCAGCGCGAGACGACTTCCGCGATTTCCTCGGCGCCCACCTGGGTGCGCAGCAGCCGGGGCTTGGTGCCTGCCTTGCTGGGCTTGTCGGCGTGCTTCAGCTGCGCCTCGAGCTGGGGCAGCTTGCCGTATTGCAGCTCGGCGACCTTGTCGAACTTGCCCTGCCGCTGCAGCTGAGCAATCTCCGCCCGCACGCGGTCGATTTCTTCCTTGATGTGCGCGGCGCCCTGCACCTGGGCCTTTTCGGCCTTCCAGATCTCTTCGAGGTCGGAGTATTCCTTTTCGAGCGCCTTGATCTCGGCCTCGATGGCCGCCAGCCGCTTCTGGGAGGCTTCGTCCCGCTCCTTCCTGACCGCCTCGCGCTCGATCTTGAGCTGGATCAGGCGCCGGTCGAGCCGGTCCATCGCCTCGGGCTTGGAATCGATCTCCATCTTGATGCGCGACGCCGCCTCGTCGATGAGGTCGATCGCCTTGTCGGGCAGGAAGCGATCGGAGATATAGCGGTGGGACAGCTCGGCAGCCGCCACGATCGCGGGATCGGTGATATCCACGCCGTGGTGCAGTTCGTACTTCTCCTGCAGTCCGCGCAATATGGCGATGGTGGCCTCGACGGAGGGCTCGTCCACCAGCACCTTCTGGAAGCGCCGCTCGAGCGCGGCGTCCTTCTCCACGTGCTTGCGGTACTCGTCGAGGGTGGTCGCGCCGACGCAGTGCAGCTCGCCGCGCGCGAGCGCCGGCTTCAGCATGTTGCCGGCGTCGATCGCGCCCTCGGCTTTTCCGGCGCCGACCATGGTGTGCAGCTCGTCGATGAAGACGATGGTCTGCCCCGAGTCCTGCGCGAGCTCCCTCAGCACCGATTTCAGGCGCTCCTCGAACTCGCCGCGATACTTGGCGCCGGCCAGCAGCCCCGCCATGTCGAGCGACAGCACGCGCTTGCCTTTGAGGGATTCGGGAACCTCGCCGTTCACGATGCGCTGGGCAAGCCCCTCCACGATGGCGGTCTTGCCCACGCCCGGCTCCCCGATCAGCACCGGGTTGTTCTTGGTGCGCCGCTGGAGAATCTGGATCACGCGGCGGATCTCGTCGTCGCGCCCGATGACCGGGTCGAGCTTGCCGGAGCGCGCCCGCGCGGTGATGTCGAGCGTGTAGCGCTTGAGCGCTTCCCGCTGGCCTTCGGCTTCGGGATTCTGGACGGGCTCCGAGCCGCGCACCGCCTGGATCGCCTTTTCGATGGACTCGCGCGTCGCGCCGTGCTGCTTGAACAGCCGCCCGGTCTCGCCCTTGTCCTGAGTCAGCGCGAGCAGGAACAGCTCGGAGGCGATGAACTGGTCGCCGCGCTTCTGGGCTTCCTTGTCGGTGAGGTTGAGCAGGTTGCCCAGCTCGCGCGACACGTTGACCTCGCCGCCGTGCCCCTCGACCTTGGGCAGGCGATCGGTGGCGCTCTTGAGCGCCGCCCGCAGGGCGCCCACGTTGACGCCGGCGCGGGCGAGCAGTGACGCGGTGCCGCCGTCCTGCTGGTTCAGCAACGCCAAGAGCAGGTGCTGCGGCTCGATGTACGGGTTGTCGCCGCCGACCGCCAGGCTCTGGGCGTCGGCAAACGCTTGCTGAAACTTGGTCGTGAACTTGTCGAAACGCATCTATCCCATCCGACTAATGGTCGAGGCCGGGCTCCGGTGACTGTATGCTATATCAGGCGCTTGAAGCGGTTTTCAAGGGGTCAGGCCGGGAAAATAGCCTGTCGGAGCAGACAGTTAGAGGCTGGGTGGGCTGCCACACCTGGCCGCAAGTCCTACGCAAGTTATTGAGGAACCTGTCCCATGAAACGATCCCGCAATACCTCCCAGCTCCATCTCCTGGTTGCAACCCGCAAGGGCCTGTTCCGGCTCCAAGCCGGACCCGGCCGCCGCACCTGGCGCCTCTCGGGCCCGGAATTCCTGGGTCACACCGCTCACCATTGCGTGCTCGACCCGCGCGACCGCCGCACGCTGCTGCTCGCCGCGCGCACGGGGCACCTCGGCCCGACCGTTTTCCGGTCGCTTGATCTGGGCAGGACCTGGAAGGAAGCCAAGCGTCCTCCCGCCTTTGCGAAATCGGAGTCCGCGCAGGACAAGCGCGAGGTGGACCATGTCTTCTGGCTTACCCCGGGACACGCCTCGGAGCCCGACGTATGGTATGCCGGGACTTCGCCCCAGGGAATATTCCGGTCAGAGGACGGCGGCATAACCTGGGATGGCGTGGCGGGATTCAACGACAATCCGATGCGCAGCAAATGGACCGGGGGCGAGCAGGACGGGACCCCCGACGGCCCCAAGATGCATTCGCTCATCGTCGACCCGCGCGATGCGCGCCACCTCTACATCGGCATGTCGAGCGGGGGCGTGTTCGAGTCGCGCGACATGGGGAAATCCTGGCAGCCGCTCAACCAGGGATGCCGCGCCGATTTCCTGCCGGATCCTTATCCCGAGTTCGGCCACGATCCGCACTGCATGCGCCTGCATCCTCTCGCGCCGGACCGCCTCTACCAGCAGAACCACTGCGGGATCTACCGCATGGAGCGCCCCGAAGGACGCTGGGTGCGGATCGGCGAGGCGATGCCGAAGCATGTGGGCGATATCGGCTTCCCGCTCGTGCTGCATCCGCGCGATCCGGACACGCTGTGGGTATTTCCCATGGATGGGGGCACGGTATGGCCCCGCGTGAGCCCCGGCGGCAAGCCGGCGGCTTACGTGAGCCGCAACGCGGGAAAATCCTGGCAGCGGCTCGACCGGGGGCTGCCGCGCGGGCAGGCATGGTGGACCGTCAAGCGCCAGGCGATGTGCTCGGACACCGGCAAGCCCCTGGGCCTCTATTTCGGCACCACGAGCGGAGAAATCTGGGCCAGCGTGGACGAGGGCAAGCGGTTTTCCTGTATCGCCCGCCACCTGCCCGAGGTCTATGCGGTCGAGGCGGCGGAAACCTGAATCAAGAATCGAATGGAACCGCAGATAAACGCAGATGAACGCAGATCAAAGAGTGAAACCCCTCGACGCAAAGCCGCAAAGGCGCAAAGAGAGCACTCATTGAATATTGGAAGAAATACTTTGCGGCTTTCTTCTTGTTTTGCGTCAAGTGTTTTGGGCAACCTTATCGGCATTCATCGGCGTTCATCGGCGGTTGCCTGGGTTGTTGACGTTCTTGGGACATGCCCATGAAGGTCTACGTGCCTTCGCCGCTCGCGAGCTATACGCAGGAAGCGACCACCGTTGACGCCAGCGGCCGCACCGTGGGCGAGCTGCTCGACGACCTCGACCGGCGCTACCCCGGCATCCGCTTCCGCATCATCAGCGAGCAGGACAGGATACGTCGTCATATCAGGATCTTCGTGAATCTCGAGGAGGTCCGCAGCCTGGCTGCGCCGCTGCGCCCCTCGGATGAGGTCATGATTGTAGGCGCGCTGAGCGGTGGCTGAGCGCCGGACGTCAGTCGTCAGCTGTCAGCTGTCAGCCGCCAGCAGGTTTATACTGAAAACTGACAACTGACGTCTGACAGCTGCGCGTAGCGCATGGACACCGCCGACACCCTCCTCATCGCGCGGGCCCAGTTCGGGCTGAATATCGCATTCCACATCCTGTTCCCGACGATCACCATCGGGCTCGCCTGGATCCTGGTCTATTTGCGCGCCCGCTTCGCGTGGAGCGGGCAGACGACGTGGCTCGACAGCTACAAGCTGTGGGTCAAAGTGTTCGCGCTTACCTTCGCGATGGGCGTCGTCACCGGCATCGTCATGTCGTTCCAGTTCGGCACCAACTGGCCCGGCTTCATGCTGAAGGTCGGCAACGTCGCCGGTCCCCTGCTGGCGTACGAGGTGCTCACCGCATTCTTCCTGGAAGCCACGTTCCTCGGCGTGATGCTGTTCGGCATGAACCGCGTGCCGGGCTGGGTGCACATGACGGCCACAGTGCTGGTGGCGGTCGGCACCTCGCTATCCGCGTTCTGGATCCTCGCGCTCAATTCCTGGATGCAGACCCCTGTGGGTCATGAGATCGTCGACGGCCAGATAGTGGCTGCCGACTGGTGGCGGGTTATCTTCAATCCTTCGTTCCCGTACCGCTTCACGCACATGATGCTCGCCAGCGGGCTCACCGCCTTGTTCGTCGTCGCTGGGCTCTCGGCGTGGCGGCTCATCAAGGCGCCGGGCGATGCGGCGGCGCTGCGCGCCCTGCGCAGCAGCGTGGCACTCGCCGCCGTGCTCGCACCGCTGCAGGCCTTCGTCGGCGACCTGCACGGCCTCAACACGCTCGAGCACCAGCCGGCGAAAATCGCCGCGATGGAAGCGCTGTGGAAGACCGAGAAAGGCCCGGCGCTGGTGCTGCTCGCCATTCCCAACGCCGAGCAACGGCGCAACGACTTCGCAATCGAAATTCCAAAAGGGTTAAGCCTCATCCTCAAGCATGAGCTAGATGCCGAGGTTCAGGGCATCGACGCCTTCGAGCCCAACGTGCCGCCCGTCGCGCCCATGTTCTTTTCGTTTCGCATCATGGTGGGCATGGGTGTTCTGATGATCACGCTGTCCTGGCTCGGCACGTGGATAATGCGCAAGGGGGTGCTGCCTCAGCGCTGGCTGCTGTGGACGTTCGCCGGGTTCACATTTTCCGGCTGGATCGCCACGCTCGCCGGCTGGATGGTCACCGAGATCGGCAGGCAGCCGTGGCTCGTCACCGGACTGCTGCTAACGGCCGACGCTGTGGGACCGGCCAATGGCGTTCAGCTCGGCGCCAGCCTGACCGGTTACCTCGTGACCTACAGCCTGATGCTGATTGCTTACATGGTGGTGCTCACGCACCTCGCCGGGAAAGGCGGCGCTCCGGAGCCCGGGACGTCCGCGGGCGTGGCCATGAAGGCGGCCGCATGATGATCGACCTCCCCCTCGTATTCCTGGTGCTCATGGGTGTGGCGATTCTCGCCTACGTCGTGCTCGATGGCTACGACCTGGGCGTAGGCATGCTGATGCCCGCCGCCGATGCGCGCGAGCAGGCAATCATGGTGTCGTCGATCGGTCCCTTCTGGGACGCGAACGAAACCTGGCTCGTGCTCGGTATCGGGCTGCTGCTGGTGGCGTTTCCGGTCGCGCACGGCGTGGTGTTGACCGCTCTCTACCTGCCGGTGGTAGTGATGCTGGTCGGGCTGATGCTGCGCGGCGTCGCCTTCGAGTTCCGCGTCAAGGCCGAGGGCTGGCACCGCGAGCTGTGGAACTGGCTGTTCTGGCTCGGCTCCTTTATGGCCTCGCTCGCGCAGGGTCTGATGCTCGGGGCCTACATCACCGGCTTTCAGCCAGGCTTCGGTTACTTCCTGTTCTCGCTGGTTGTCGCGGGCGGCGTTTGCGGCGGCTATGTGCTGCTCGGCGCGGCCTGGCTCATCTGGCGCACGGAAGGCGAGTTGCAGCGCAAGGCGGTTGCGTGGACCCATTGGGGCCTGCTGTGGGTCGCGCTGGGCGTGGCGCTGGTGAGCATCGCCACGCCGCTCGCGAGCGAGACGGTGCGGGCCAAGTGGTTCGACTTTCCGCGCACACTGTGGCTCATGCTGCTGCCGCTGGCAAGCGCGGCCGCCTGGTTCTGGGTCTGGCGGGCGGCGAGCCGTGTCCGAAGCGGCCCGCCGATACCCGACTGGGCCCCGTTTGCCGGGGCCGTCGTAATTTACGTGCTCGCTTTCCTCGGCCTCGCCTACAGCCTGTTCCCGTACGTCGTGATGGACCGGATCACCATCTGGGAAGCTGCCGCGCACCCCTCTTCCCTCAAGGTCGTCCTCATCGGGGCGCTCATTGTGCTCCCGTTTATCGTCGCGTACACGGCCTATTCCTACCGGGTGTTTCGCGGCAAGGCGACCGGCAAGCTCTACGAGTAGCGCCGGGCGGCACGCGCCCGAGCGGTGCCGGGCCTCCGCCGCGGTATCGGGGCGAGCATCAGAAAAGTGGCGGACCCCATCGAATTTGCTTATGCCCCGAACATACTTGACTTCCATCCCGCCGCGAACAACACTGACTTTGCTTCAGCTTGGTGCAGGCTCCGCGCCGGGTTGGTGACGGTTTGCGGCCGTCTGCCATAAGAAAGCTGGCCAACATGGAGGGCACAACCATGGCAGCAGCGCAAAAATGGCGCACCGAGGACTGGGTCGCCGTTTACCTGGGTTTCTTCATCATCGCCGCGGCGCTGGTCGTCTTCAGCGGCAAGCTCTTCGATCTGGGGCAGGTGAGATCGACCTTCCGCTGGACCACCGATGGGCAGATTGCGTCGCGCGCGGCCGGCTGGACCGCATCGCTCGACGGCATTGTCAAGGATGCCGAGGGCAAGGGCGAGAAGGGCAAGGCGGTCGCCGCGGCCGCGACCAATCTCAAGGCGGCGCTCACGCAGAACGATCGCAAGGCGATCGAAAGTGCCGCCGGCGCGCTGGCCAAAGCCGGAGGCCGGAACACCGTTGCCGGCGGCGTTGGCAGCGAAGTGCGCGGGCACGCCTCGGCTTCCGCCGCCAAGGTCTTCTCCGGCACCAACCTCGCCAAGGGCCTGTACATCGGGATCGTAGGGCTTGTCATTGGCGCCGTCGGCTTCGTGCTGATCGGCGGCCAGGTCGGCGCGTTCCTGATCGGGTTCCCGGTCGTCTTCATCCTCGCCTGGCTCGCTCGCATGCTTGCCGGCAACGGCCTGTTCGTCGAGTACGGCGTCGAATACGTGATCTTCGCGCTGTTCCTGGGCCTGCTGATCAGCAACACCATCGGCACGCCGGCGTGGCTCAAGCCCGCGGCGCAGACCGAGTACTACATCAAGACCGGCCTCGTGATTCTCGGCGCCGGGCTGCTGTTCATGGAGGTCGTCCAGGCCGGCGCGCTGGGGATCATCCAGGCGGTCCTCGTCGTGCTGGTGGTCTGGTATGTGTGCTTCTGGATCGCGCGCAAGCTCAGGGTGGACGATGATTTCGCGGCGATGCTGTCCTCGTCGGTCGCGATCTGCGGCGTATCAGCGGCGATCGCGACCTGCGGCGCGATCCAGGGAGACAAGAAGAAGCTTTCCTACGTCACCTCGCTGGTGCTCATCGTCGCCGTGCCGATGATGATCATCATGCCGTGGCTGGTGAAGGCGTTCCAGATCCCCGACATCGTGGCGGGCGCGTGGATGGGCGGCACGCTCGATACCAGCGCGACCGTGGTCGCGGCGGGCGCCCTCATCAGCGACGCGGCGATGAAGACCGGGGTGATCGTCAAGTTCTCGCAGAACGCGCTCATCGGGGTCGCGGCGTTCATTCTCGTCGTGTGGTGGACCTACAAGGGCACCGCGGCGGCGGGAGCCGCGAAACCGAGCGCCGGCATCATCTGGGAGCGCTTCCCGAAGTTCGTGCTCGGCTTCCTGGTCGCTTCCTTCGTGTTCTCGTTCTTCCTGCCCTCCGATATGGTGAGCGGAACGCGCAGTGCGCTCGCCGAGGTGCGCACGTGGTGGTTCGCGCTCGCCTTCGTGTGCATCGGCCTCGAGACGAAATTCGTGGACTTGGCGACCATGGAAGGCGGGCGGCCGGCAGTCGCGTTCCTCGCGGCGCAGTTCGTGAACATCTTCTGGACCCTGTTGCTGGCCTACCTGCTGTTCGGCGGTGTCATCTTCCCGGTACCCGACATCAAGTAGCCGCGGCGCTCTGAACCCAAGCCCCGTGCAGGCGGCCTCGCCGCCCGCCCGGGGCTTGTCATTTGCGGGCCACGCGGCGCCGTGACGGCAACGGTCCCGCACACGTCGGGCTGGATGGAGCGCCTGTTCACGAAGGAGCGCAGGCTCCGGATGGCATGGGAGGTAGAGAGCCGCGGGCGATGCTCGACCCTCGTCGGCACGGCGCACTTCTTCCCCTACCGCTTCCGCGCCGCGATGCGCAGTCGCGTGCGCGGCGCGGACATGGTGCTGCTCGAAGGGCCGCTCGACGAGGATGCCCGGCGCAAGGTCGTCGCGGCAGGATCGGCGAGGCGCGGCGCCTCGCTACCCGACGCACTGGACGCGGAGACAATGCGCAAGGTCGGTGCCGTCCTCGCCACACCGTCCCCGCCCGCCACGAGCGCGCTCTACTGGCACGTGCTGCGCGGGAAAGCGCCAGCCCCGCCGGGCGAGGACTTGAGGCAGCTCGAGCCCTGGATGGCGTTCTTCCACATCTGGACCGAGTATCGGCGGCACGACGGCTGGATCTACTCGGTGGATCTCGATGCCGCCTCGACCGCCGCCGCCATGCAGAAGGACGTGCGCGCCCTCGAGACGATCGAGGAGCAGATCGCGACGCTGGGGCGCGTCCCGCTGCACCGCTTCGTGAACTTTCTCGAGAAGGCGAACTGGGAAAGCTACCGGCGCGACTACGCGCGGCACTACCTCGAAGGGGACCTTCCCGCCCTGATGGCCGTGGCGCGGACGTTCCCGACCTACTGCGAGCCCGTCATCGAAGAGCGCGATCCCGTGCTCCTCGCGCGGATGATGCCGTTCCTCGAGCGTGGGAACGCGATCGCATTCGTCGGGATCACGCATTGCCCCGGGCTTATCACGCTCCTCCGCGCACGCGGCTACGCGGTAACCGGCCCGCCGACGTCCTGAAAAAACGCTACCCTCTTGACGCAAAGCCGCAAAGGCGCAAAGAGGATCGAGGATTCAAAAATCAAAAAATCTCGGCGCTCTTCCTCTTTCGCGGCAAGGTCCCGAGGCTCTCTTCAAGGCGTCGGCGGGTAGAATCTCGACGTAAAGCGTCAAAAGGTTCTCCCCTTTTAATCAGGGACTTTCTTTGCGTCTTCGCGCCTTTGCGTCAAGATATTGTTGCTAGGCGCGCGCTATTTCGCGTCGCTGGCGATGCCCGGGTACTGATCCGCGCAGTCGTGCCGCTTGCGCTCGCCGTCGTACCAGTAGAGCTTGCCGGCGTCCTCGGTCCGCGCCGTTGTCTTGTGCGTGCCGTCGCAGAACGGCTGATTCCTCGAAAGCCCGCAGCCGCAGATGAACTGGGCTTCCTGGGAGACATCCACCCTGTACGGTCCAGTTGCTGTGCGTTTCACGAGTCTCGCCATGCGGATTCTCCTAAGCCGTCAGCCGACAGACGTCAGCCGCCAGCAGTAAGTTATCGACTGGCGTCTGGCATCCGGCGTCTGGCGGCTCCTAGGCTGCCACCGTCGCCGCCGCCGTTGCCTGCTTCGACGCTGTCCGTGAGCCTACGATGGGGTACGGGTAAAGCATGTTGAGCGCGACGCTCTGGTTGGCGGTCTGCACGATGCGCACGTGCTCGCGCTTGAGCTCGCGCGCATGCCGGCAGCCGCAGGAGTGCGCGATCATGTCGATCTCCTTGTTCATGTTGCGCGCGTAGTTCGCCACCCGCAAGTGCTTCTCCTCGACCACCAGGCCGCGCTGCAGGCGCTTGTTGTGGGTGGTTACGCCGGTGGGACAGGTATTGGTATGGCAGCGCAGCGCTTGGATGCAGCCGAGGGAGAACATGAAGCCGCGCGCGGTGACCACGAAATCCGCCCCCACGCACAACGCCCACGCCGCGCGCGCCGAGGTGACGAGCTTGCCGGCCGCAACGACGCGTATGCGGTTCTTAAGGTCCGATTGAAGCAGGGAATCCACCACGCGCGGCAGCGCTTCCGCGATCGGCAGCGCCATGTGATCCATCAGGGTCTGCGGGGCCGCCCCGCTGCCCCCTTCGCCGCCGTCGATGTGCAGGAAATCGGGCGCGTACTCCTTGCCCCTCCGCAGCACGGTCTCGCACAGGTCGTTGATGAACTCCCAGCCGCCGACCGCCGTCTTGATGCCCACCGGCCGCCCCGTCAGGTCGCGGAGCTGCGCGACCTTGTCGAGGAGCTGGTCCATGTTGGCGATGTCGTAATGGCGGTTGGGGCTGATCGAGTCCTTGCCCGCCGGGATGCCGCGGATGCGCGAGATCTCCTCGGTCACCTTGCTGCCCGGAAGCACACCCCCCTTGCCCGGCTTCGCCCCCTGCGAAAGCTTGATCTCGAAGGCCTTGACGTGCCGCGCCAGCTCCCTGGCTTTTTCGTTCGAGAAGCTGCCATCGAGGCTGCGCATTCCGTACTTGGCCGTGCCCATCTGCATCACCACGTCGCAGCCGCCCTCGAGGTGATACGGGGCGAGGCCGCCTTCCCCGGTGCCGAGCCAGCAGCCGGCCAGCGCCGCGCCGCGGGACAGCGAGCGCACCGCGGGCGCCGAGATCGCGCCGAAGCTCATGCCGCTGATATTGATGATCGAGCGCGCCTCGAATGGCTGCTTGCAATAGCCTTCGCCCAGCACCAGTGACGGTGTCGGCAGCCGGTCCTCCTCCAGCACCGGGAACGGGTGGTTGACGAAGATGATCGAGCCCGGCTCGCGCAGGTCGTTGGTCGAGCCGAAGCCGATGATGCTGCCCTCGCCTTTGGCCAGCCGGTAGATGAAGCCGCGCGTCGCGCGGTTGAACGGCATCTCGTCGCGGTCGCCCGCGAAGAAATACTGGCGGAAGTACTCGCCGAGGTCCTCGAAGAAGAAGCGCAACCGGCCGATCACCGGGAAATTGCGCAGCACGGTGTGCTTTTTCTGCGTGACGTCGTGGATGATCAGGACGACCAGCCCGCCGATCAGCACGATGGCGATGATCGTGCCGAGGCCGTACGACAATACGCTCAGCATGCCTTCCATCCCGCCCCTTTAGGATTTTGCCGAGCGCCTGTTCGACAAAATCCTGAATAATGTCTCACATAATCCTCCATCTGGCTGTCCATGGAATATCCGCCCCCACTGGCTGCTAGAATTCCCGCAAAGGCCCTTGCGAATAACTATAGTTTAATACAGTGGACCTGGCACCCGAGATCGAGCGCAATGTCCGCGCCGCCCTGGCCGAGGACGTGGGGAGCGGCGACCTTACCGCGCCGCTCATTCCTTCGGGCAAGCGGGTGCGCGCGACGGTGGTGTGCCGCCAAGAAACTGTCCTGTGCGGACAGCCCTGGTTCGAAGCCAGTCTGCGCCACGTCGACCCCTCCGCGAAGGTTTCGTGGGCCGTCCAGGAAGGGGCAGACGTCCCGGCTGACATGCGGGTCTGCTCGGTCGATGCGGAAGCCCGCGCCCTCCTCGCCGCGGAGCGCGTGGCGCTCAATTTCCTCCAAACCTTGTCCGGGGTCGCAACCGCCACCCGGCGCTACGTCAAGGCGATCGCCGGGACGCGGGCGCGGATCGTGGATACCCGCAAGACCCTGCCGGGGTTGCGTCTGGCGCAGAAGTACGCCGTGCGCATCGGCGGCGGTTCCAACCATCGCATCGGCTTGTACGATGCCATGCTGATCAAGGAAAACCACATCGCCGCGGCAGGCGGCATCCGGCAGGCGATCACGCAGGCGCGCACGCTCAAGAACAAGGGCGACTGGATACAGGTCGAGGTGGAGAGCCTCGATCAGCTGAGGGAAGCCCTCGACGCCGGCGCGGCGATGATCCTGCTCGACAACATGACAGTGGACCAGATGCGTGAAGCAGTGAGGATCTCGGCCGGCCGCGCGGAGCTGGAAGCCTCCGGCGGCATCGCGCTCGAGAACGCTCGCGCGATTGCCGAGACCGGCGTGGACCGCATGTCGGTGGGAAGCCTGACGAAGGATCTGAAGGCGGCCGATTTCTCGATGCGGTTTGAGCCTTAAATTAGCCGCCAAGACGCCAAGGCGCCTAGAGAACAAATAGACAGGATTAACAGGATTAGATCAAAAGCTTTACCGCAAAGGGAACGATAATAAGATCAAGAGCCAACCCGAGTCCGCGAAGAACGGCGCCAAGAGCGGCATACAGGAAACGCCCACATATTTTGATCACCGTCCTGGCGAGCGGATGATGCGGCCGGAGTTCGGATCTCCCTTAGAGCCCGCTTTCTGCCGTAGAAAATGGCCGTCTACGCTGGCGTCCGGCGTCTGGCGTCTATTTGGGGTCCGGAGCCTCGAACGTGATCCCGATGTTCTTGAAGTTCTCCCACACCGCCCTGCCCCACCGCTTCACGATCGCGTCGCCGATAGCGGGGTCGAACTTGACGTCGTTGAAGGCGTCCTCCTTCCTGCCCTGAACGATGGCGAGCAGGCGCGCGTCCTTCACGTCGGAGATATTCCGGAATGTGCGGAAGACCCCTGGCGGAACGGCGATCAGGTCGAACGGCTCGAGCACGATGCTGTGCTCCGCTTTGTCGCCCCAGAGAATCTCGAACCGCCCGGTGAGGCATAAAAAGATCTCGTGGGTGAGGCAGTGCGCGTGCATTGCGGGCCCCTGTCCCGGCGGGCACTCCGCTATCACCACCTCGACGCCCGGTGCCCCGACCACTGCCGGCTTCGCCGCCGAGCGCTTGTTGCCCTCGGGCGCGAGCAGCACGTACACGTTCTTCGCGGCCAGGAGCTCATACGCCTCCCCAGGAATCCCCACGTTCTGCTCGGTGTAGCTCTTCTTGCTCGGCTGCAGTCGGGAAAATCGCGCCACCCGCTTTTCCATCTGCTCTGGGGTCACGTCCGGGGTTTTCACGGCCATCTCCTGGTAAAGCGGCATTGTGCGCCGGGCGTTGTCGCTCTTCAATTCGGGAAAGAAAAAACGGGCGCCGCCTGGCGCCCGTCTATTCTCCGCGCGACGCGCGGGGGTCATCCCTCATCCTTCACCCTTCCACTACGCCCTGCGCCGCCGCTCCGCAAGATAGATGGTATTGCCGTGCCTCAGGGTCGTGCGCATGATCGCGGAAATTTCACTGGCGGCGCGCGCCTCGCAGAAATAGTGGCCCTGTATCTCGTCGCAGCCTTCGCCGCGCAGGAAGCCAAGCTGCGCCTCGCTTTCGACTCCTTCCGCCACCACTTTGAGGCGCAGGTTGTGCGCCATGGCGATTACCGCCTGGGCGATCGCCATGCTGTCAACGTCGTCCGGAATGTCCTCGACGAAAGAGCGGTCCACTTTCACGCAGTCAATCGGGAAGCGCTTGAGATATGCGAGCGATGAATAGCCGGTGCCGAAATCATCGATTGCGACGCGGATGCCCAGGTCCTTCAGTTGCTGGAGCAGGTTGACCGCCTGCTCAGGGTTATTCATGACCATGCTCTCGGTGATCTCGAGCTCCAGGTCCGACGGCGCCAGTCCGGACGCATCGAGCGCCGCCCTGACGTCATCCAGGAGGGTTTCTCCGGCAAACTGGCGGGACGACAGGTTGACCGCGACGGGAAAGCGCCGCACGCCCTGCCTCTGCCATGTCCGGTTCTGGATGCACGCGGTTTTCAACACCCAGGCCCCGATCGGCAGTATGAGGCCATTCTCCTCCGCGATCGGAATGAACCGGCCGGGCGCGACCCACCCGAGCTCCGGATGCTGCCAGCGCAGCAGTGCCTCCATCCCGGTGATGAGGCCGCTGGCGATGTTCACCTTGGGTTGGTAGTGCAGCGTGAATTCCTCGCGCTCCAGCGCGCGGCGCAAGCCGGATTCCAGCGCCAGGCGCTCCACGGAATAGTTGTCGATCTGCGCCGAGTAGAATTGATAGTTGTTCTTTCCCTTCTCCTTGGCGCGGTACATCGCGATGTCCGCGTTCCTCAGCAGGGTCCTGCCGTCCTCCGGGTAGACACTGATGCCGATGCTGGCGGTGATATGGATCTCCTGCCCGTCTATGACGAAAGGCTGGCCCACGGCGTCCAGGATTCGCTGCGCCACGCGGGTAATCGGCTCACGGTCGGTGAGCTCGTCCATCAGCACCACGAATTCGTCGCCTCCCTGCCGGGCCATGGTATCGGTCTCCCGCAGGCAATCGTAGAGCCGCTGCGCCGTAATCTGCAGCAGCCTGTCGCCTGCGTCGTGACCGAGGGTGTCGTTGATGTTCTTGAAGCGGTCCAGATCCACGAACAGGACCGCCAGCTGCCTGCCGTGACGCTGCGCTCTCGCGAGAGCGTGCGACAAGCGCTCGTGGAGAAGAGTGCGATTGGGCAACGCCGTGAGCGGGTCGTGGGTGGCGACCACCCGGAGTTTTTCTTCAGCCCGTCTGCGCTCCGCGATGTCCCGGTAAACAAAATAGCAGAGCAGGCCGAGGAAGATCAGGCCGAAGCTGGTGGCGACATAGAACGTCACCAGGCTGAACTGCGAACTTTCCCGCAATTCTTCGGTCTGCCGCGCCAACAGCCCGCCTTGCGATGCTGCGAACTCGGCGAGAAGCTGGTCGATCCGCTCCCGGGTGTACTTACCCTCCTCCGTCGTTATGGCTTTTAAGGCAGCGGTCTTTGCTCCTTTCCTGGAGTAATCGAGCGTGCTCTCGAATTCGGCTGTTCGCGCACGGATCAGCGATTGCAGCAGCTCGCTCTTCTCCAACTCACTGGAGTCATTTTCGACCAACCCCTGGACTTCGTTCACCTGGTTTTCGGTGGAATTCAGCAGCTTCAGAGAATGCTCCAGGTAGTCCGCGTTCCCGGTGATGATGTAGTTGCGTTGTCCGGTCTCGGAGCTGATGACGGTCGACCTCACCTCCCTCAGCAAATCCCTGACCTGCAGGCCGTGCTCGACAGCCTGACTAGCTTCCGTAAGAGTGACGACGGCCCGGCCGGCGATGAATGCGTTGACGACCAGGATCGCGATGCCCAGGCCGAACCAGATGATGACTTTCCGGGGAACAGCCGGGTTCATGGCGTTCCCGCGCCAGCAGAAATACAGATGAAGACCAACTCACCCTCCCAATATCCAAAAGTATGGCAAATAAATGGGCCCAAGCCCATTCACTTGTTCACATCTTCCTGGAGAAAACTCAAGACCTTGCGGCCGGAAACTCCCACGCTTCTTGAGGCGTGCGCGCTTAGAGCGCATGCTAGGACACTCGGCACGATTTTCGCAACGAATTCAAGCCCGAGAAACAGAGACGGCGAAATGACGCCGAAGTAATCCGCCGCCGCACTGCTGTCCGCTACCCGCACCTATGTACGGTAGACAACATATGCGCCAGCCTCGTGCGTCGCGCAGAACATCCACGAAGCTGCGGTCGATCTTGAGAAAATCCAGCGGGAACCGCCGAAGGTACTAGCAGGTCACGCACGATGATGGGGACAGATTCTTGTTCGTGTTCGCAAGGTGCGGATGACTACGCTACCCCTGTGGTCACGAGAACGCAAAGACACCGCACATCGCCGCGAATGATGAATGAGCCGGGCAGCCGTGAAAAGGGAAAAAGACCATATTACCGATGGATCAGCGCATCTCGATGCACGAGTTTACGCCTTCCGCGCATTTTGTCGGGGGCTCCAGGACAAACATCATCGAGTCAAAATCGAGCATGTCGGCGTATCGGTTCTCGCCACGCTCACGCCACACGCGCAACGTCTCTGCGAATAAATCACTGCCCAGATGATCGTAGCCGCGGCAGCGCTTTTCCTCGTGCTCGAGCACCGAGGGGGTCCCCACGTATTGAACGTCAATGTAGATGTCGCAAGCCCCGCGCCAGAAATCCGGCCGCGCGCAGCTATCGAGGGACGTCTCCGGGATCGGCGTGCCCGCGGGCACCTTGATGCAATAGCCGCGCATGGCGATCCGCGCCACGTAGCGCGTCTCGATGCGCAGCGTGGGCCAGCCTGGAACGGGCGCATCTTTCAGCACGGGCTGGTTGGCGGTTCCCTCAATCCGCGCCGGCGCCTGCGGCGCGACCTGCGCGCAGGCGGTCGCGAGAACGAGGACTACCAGCAACGGCGAATAACGCTTCACGGCGTGCCTCGCGTATCAGTATAGATCTCAACCCGCTTCTCGAGCCCCTTCTCGAGCACGACGATCCGCGCAATGCGCGCACACGGCGATCCGGGGGTCACGTAGAGCTTCACGAGAAGAACGGCCGCCAGATGCCAGACGCCAGTCAGTGTGCCGGTAGTTCCATTTTGTTCTTCTTTGCGGCTTTGCGCCTTTGCGTCAAGATTTTCTACGTCACTTCGGCAAGTGCTCGCGTATCGCCCGCTCCACCGCCTTCAGCTCGGCATCGATGGTCGCCGGCTTCGCGCTCTGCGCGATCGCCGCGTCGGGGTCCTTCAGCCCGTGGCCGGTGAGCGTGCAGATGATGCTGCTGCCCTCACCGATCCTGCCCAGCTCCAGGTCCTTCAGCACCCCGGCCACCGCGATAGCCGAAGCCGGCTCGCAGAATATCCCTTCGGTGCGCGCCAGCAGCTTCTGCACGTGCAGGATTTCCTCGTCCGTGCATTCGGCAAACCACCCGCCCGACTCGCGGCATGCCGCGAGCGCCTGCTGCCAGGACACGGGGTTGCCGATGCGGATCGCGGTTGCGACGGTTTCGGGGTTTTCCACCGGCCTGCCGCGCACGATCGGTGCGGCGCCGGAAGCCTGGTAGCCCAGCATGATCGGGCGCCGATCCGCGATCCTGGAAGTCCCGTATCGCCGCATGGCTGCTTCCTGCTTGAGCGCCTGGGTGCTCTCGCCCGTCGCTTCCGAGTAGCCGATCCAGTGCGCCGTGATATTGCCCGCGTTGCCCACCGGCAGCGCGTGATAGTCGGGCGCGCCGCCCATCGCCTCGATCACCTCGAAGGCGACCGTCTTCTGGCCCTGGAGGCGGTAGGGATTGATCGAATTGACGATGTTGACCGGCAGCGACCGGGCGGCCTCCTGCACCAGGCGCATGCCGTCATCGAAATTGCCGCGGATCTGCAGCACGCGCGAGCCGTGCATCATCGCCTGGGAGAGCTTGCCCAGCGCGATCTTGCCCTCAGGGATCAGGACGAAGCAGGCGATCCCCGCCCGCGCGGCGTAGGCCGCGGCGGACGCCGAAGTGTTGCCGGTGGAGGCGCAAATGATCGCCTTTGCGCCCTCTTCCACCGCGCGCGTGACTGCCATCGTCATGCCGCGGTCCTTGAACGAGCCCGTCGGGTTGAGTCCTTCGAACTTGGCCAAGAGCCGCACTTTCTTGCGCACGAGCCCCGGCAGGTTGCTGAGCTCGATCAACGGCGTCGCGCCCTCGTTGAGCGAGACGGCGCGCGTGCTCGCCGCGACCGGCAGGCGGTCGCGGTACTTGTCGATCAGTCCAGAGTAGTGACTCATGCAAACCTTCGACGCAAAGTCGCAAAGGCGCAAAGGATTACCAAATTACGGCAAAGCCAATCACTCAACCCATTTTCTCCCTCTTTGCGGCTTCGCGGCTTTGCGTCTAATTCAATTCCTCGAGTCTGATGCGGGTGACCTTGCCCACGACGACGGGTAGCTTCTCGATCTTCGCAATCGCGGTGTCCATGTCCTTTTCGACGGTCATGTGGGTAAGCATGACAAGATCGACTTGCTCCTCGCCGCTGCGCGGCTCTTTCTGCACCAGCGCCTCGATCGAGATCCGCTGATCGGCCAGAATGCGCGTGATGTCCGCCAGCACGCCGGGCCTGTCCTGCACCCTCAATCGCAGGTAGTTGCGCGTCTCGACCTCCCCCATCGGCAGGATCGGCGTGCTGGAGAGCTGGCCGGGCTGGAACGCGAGATGGGGGACCCGGTGCTCGGGGTCCGCCGTGAGCATCCGCGCCACGTCCACCAGGTCCGCCACCACCGCGGAGGCGGTGGGCTCGGCTCCGGCCCCGGCGCCGTAGTACATGGTCTGCCCCACCGCGTCGCCCTTGACCAGTATGGCATTCATCACGCCTTCCACGCTGGCGATCAAGCGCCGCGCCGGGACGAGGGTGGGATGCACCCGCAGCTCGAAGCCCCTCGCCTTGCGCTTGGTAATGCCCAGCAGCTTGATGCGATAGCCCAGCTCCTCCGCGTACTTGATGTCCTCCTGCGTGAGCCTGGAAATGCCCTCGGTATGGGCCGCCTTGAATTGCATCGGGATGCCGAAGCCGATCGCCGCCATGATCGTGAGCTTGTGCGCGGCATCCACGCCCTCGACATCGAAAGTCGGGTCGGCCTCCGCGTAGCCGCGCCGTTGCGCTTCCTTGAGCACGTCCTGGAAGCTCGAGCCCTTGTCCCGCATCTCGGAGAGGATGAAGTTGCTGGTGCCGTTGATGATGCCGGCGATCCACTCGATGCGGTTGGCGGTCAGGCCTTCCCGCAGCGACTTGATGATGGGGATGCCGCCGCCGACCGCGCCCTCGAACGCCACCATCACGTCCTGCTTTTGAGCGGCCGCGAAGATCTCGTTGCCGTGGTTCGCCAGCAGCGCCTTGTTCGCGGTGACGACGTGCTTGCCGCCGGCAATCGCCTTCAGCGTGAGGTCCTTCGCAATGGTGGTGCCCCCAATCAGCTCGACCACGATGTCGATGTCGGGATGGTTCACGACCTCGTTGGCATCGGCCGTCACGGTAGCGCGGCCGCCCGCGATACGCTTCGCACGCTCGATGTCTTTGTCGGCGACCATCTTCATGGCGATCCGGCAACCGGCGCGCCGCGCGATCTCCTCCTGGTTGCGGGCGAGCACCTCGAAGGTGCCGCCCCCCACGGTGCCGATACCGAGCAAACCCACGTTGATGGGCTTCACGCCGGCCTCCTCGGCAAGTAACAAGCAACGAGTGACGAGTGACGAGGACGAAGTCCCCACTCTGCACTCTGCACTCTGCACTCTGCACTCATAGGACTCCGTCCTTCTTGAACATGTCCTTGATGCCTCGCAAGGCCTGTCGGGTGCGGGCCTCGTTCTCGATCAGCGCGAAGCGCACGTGCCCGTCCCCGTAATCGCCGAAGCCGATCCCCGGCGCGACCGCGATCTTTGCGTCCGCGAGCAATTTCTTGGCAAACTCGAGGGAGCCCCCCTTGCGGTACGCCTCCGGGATCGCCGCCCAGATGTACATGGTTGCCTTGGGCACGTCCACGTCCCACCCGATCGCCTTCAATCCGCCGCACAGCACGTCGCGCCGGCCCTGGTAGGTCCTGCGCACCGTTTCGACGCAGTCTTGCGGGCCCTCGAGCGCGATGATCGAGGCCACCTGGATCGGAGTGAACATGCCGTAGTCGTGGTAGCTTTTCATGCGCGCCAGCGCCTTGACCAGCTCGCGGTTGCCGACCATGTAGCCGACGCGCCAGCCCGCCATGTTATAGCTCTTCGACATGGTGAAGAACTCGACCGCGATGTCGCGTGCGCCCGGCACCTGCATGATCGATGGCGCCTGGTAGCCATTGAACACGATATCGGCGTAGGCAAGGTCATGGACCACGTAGATGTGGTGCTCGCGGGCGATCGCCACCAGCCGCTCGAAGAACGCGAGGTCCACGCACTGCGTCGTCGGGTTGCTGGGAAAATTCACGATCAGCAGCTTGGGTTTGGGATAGGACGCGCGGATCGAGCGCTGGAGCTCGTCGAAGAAATCCACCCCCGGGGTCATCGGCACGTGCCGGATGTCCGCGCCTGAAATCACCGGCCCGTAGATATGGATGGGGTAGCTCGGGTTGGGCACCAGCACGATGTCGCCGGTGTCGAGGGTCGCCAGCGCGAGGTGCGCGATGCCCTCCTTCGAGCCGATGGTGACGATCGCCTCGGAATCGGGGTCGAGCTCCACGCCGTAGCGGCTCTTGTACCAGTTGCAGATCGCCCGGCGCAGACGCACGATGCCCTTCGATACCGAGTAGCGGTGGGTATCGGGACGCTGCACGGCCTCGACCAGCTTCTCCACGATGTGACGCGGCGTGGGCTGATCGGGATTGCCCATGCTGAAGTCGATGATGTCCTCGCCGCGCCGGCGTGCGGCGAGCTTGAGCTCGCCGGTCACGTTAAACACGTACGGCGGCAGGCGTTTGATTCGAGCAAACTCTTCCATGCTTGGTGATGCCGCAGCGCAAAAAGGGTGTTATTCTAACGGAGCAACTTACCTTAAGCAAATCAGAGGCTTATGAAACTGCACCTGGCGCGGAGCGAGGGCCGGCAATTGTTCTCCGGCTACGGGCCAGGCTATGTCGCCGTGAACAGCGTGCGCTACGAGCGGAACGTGCTGGTGAGCCCCGCGGCGGTCGTCGAGTGGCCGGTGAGAGACTTCGAGGCACTGATGCCTGCCGATTTCCGGTTCATCGAAGAGGCGCGGCCGGAAATCCTCATCCTGGGAACGGGTACGACGCAGCGCTTTCCGCCGCCCCAGCTGGCGCGCGCCCTGGCCGCGAGCGGCGCGGGCGTGGAGATCATGGATACCAAGGCGGCGTGCCGCACCTACAACATACTGGTGGCGGAAGGCCGCAAGGTCATCGCGGCGATCCTCATTGAGCAACAATGAAGATGGCCGCGAGTTCCAAGCTACAAGCTGCAAGCTTCAAGCCGCAAATCGGACCGCCACCTCGCGCGCTCGCGACCTTGCAGCTTGAGGCTTGTAGCTTGTTACTCGCCCGGCGCGCTGGCTACTTGGCATTGCTGAAGACAGCAACCGGCGCCGTAGCCGTGCGCGCCGAGCGCTGCAGGCGGCGCTTCTGCCTGAGCCAGTCGCCGCATTCGTCCGCCGGCAATGGTCGCGAGAAATAGTACCCCTGGATCTGATCGCAGCCGTGCTCCGCGAGGAACGCGAGCTGCGCCTCGGTTTCCACGCCCTCCGCGATCACCTTGAGGCTCAGATTGTGGGCCATTGAAATGACCGCGCGCGTGATCGTCGCGTCATCGACGTCGCTGGTAAGGTCGCGCACGAACGAGCGGTCGATTTTCAGCGCGTCGAGCGGGAAGCGCTTGAGATACGACAAGCTCGAGTAGCCGGTGCCGAAGTCGTCGATCGCGAGACCCACCCCCAGCGAGCTCAGGTATTCGAGGGTGCGCGCGGCGTCCTCGGTATTCGTCATGAGGGAGCTTTCCGTGATCTCGAGCTCGAGCAGGACGGGATCGATCATGTGCTCCTCCAGGAGCCGCCGGATCGTGGGCCCGAAATCGCGCGCGATGAATTGCCGCGCCGACAGGTTGACGGCGACCGGCAGCAGCGCTATGCCCTGCCGTTCCCATGCCTTGATCTGGGCGCACACGCTGCGCAGGACCCAGTTGCCGGCCTGGACGATGAGGCCGGTTTCCTCGAGGACCGGCATGAATTCCCCCGGCGACAGCAGGCCGCGCTCGGGATGCTGCCAGCGCAGCAGCGCCTCGGTCCCCATGATATGGCCGTCGGCGACGCTGGCCTTGGGCTGGAAGTGGAGCAGGAATTCGCTGCGCTCCAGCGCGCGGCGCAGGCTGCTCTCCAGGCTCAGGGTCTCGACGGCCCGGGCGTTCATGCCCGAGGTATAGAACTGGTAGCTGTTGCGGCCCGCCTCCTTGGCGCGGTACATCGCCGCGTCGGCGTTCCTGATCAGCGTGTCCTGGTCGGCGCTGTCATCGGGATAGAGCGTGATGCCGATGCTCGCCGTCGCGTAGATATCGGAGCCTTCCAGCCTGAACGGCTCGTCGAATTCCGCCATGATCTTCTGCGCCACCAGGTTCGCGTCCAGGGCACTGGAGAAATTCGACAGCACGATCGCGAACTCGTCGCCGCCCAGCCGGCCCACGGTATCGCCCGCCCGCACCGACTTCGTGAGCCGCTCCGACACCTGCTGCAGCAGCTGGTCGCCCACCGCGTGGCCGAGCGTGTCGTTGACGTTCTTGAATCGATCCAGGTCTATGAACATCACGCCCACCGTCCACTGGTTACGCTTGGCCTGGGCCAGCGCCTGCTTCATGCGGTCGTAGAACAGCGCCCGGTTAGGCAGGCGCGTGAGAACGTCGTAGTGCGCCAGCTGCATCAGCTGCTCCTCGGCGAACTTCTTCTCCGTGACGTCCTCGGCGATCCCGGCGATGCGGTAGACCTTGCCCGACTCGTCCTGCACCGGGAAAGCGCGATCGTTCACCCACCGGATCGTGCCGTCAGGCCTGACGACACGATAGGTTTCGTCGTAGCCGCCCCTCATGGCGAACTTGCGCGCGTCGTGGACCCGCCGCCGGTCCTCCGGGTGCACCGCTTTGACCAGAGCGCTGCGCCGCTGGTAGATCTCGTGCAAGGGCCGTCCCAGCAGGCCGGCGGCAGCAGGGCTGATGTAGATCGTATCCCGGTGGTTGACGTCGGTAATCCAGAACGCCTGCGGTATGTTGCCCGCGAGCTGCTTGAACTGCTCCTCGCTCTCGCGCAGCGCCGCCTCCGCCCGCTTGCGGTCGGTGATGTCGTTGATGAGCGTGAGCCAGGCGGTGCGCCCGCTGAGCACGAACCCCCGCGCGGTGACCTCGACATCGATGATGCGCCCGTCACGGGTGCGATGCCTGCGCTGCAGTTGAAGGTTCTGCCGGTCCGCGCGGTGGCGGATATGCTCCTCGTAGCGCGCCGCGTCGGTCGCCACCCAGAGATCGCGCACGTTCATCCGCAGGAATTCGTCGCGGGTGTAGCCGTAGTGAGCGATCGCGGCCTGGTTTACCGCCAGGATGTCGAGCGTCTCGTCATCCCATACCCACATGGGGAGCGGGCTCGCCTCGAACAGATCGCGATACCGTTCCTCGCTCCTGCGCAGCGCCTGCTCCGCTTCCTTGCGCTGGATGAAGAGCCCGATCTGCCTGCCGATGGCCTCCACGGCCTGCAGCAGCGTTTCGTCCGGCTGCTTGATGTCGCGCCCGAAGAATTCCAGCACGCCCAGCGGGCGGGCGCCGGCCAGTATAGGGAAGCCGAACGCGCAATGCAGCCCGGCCCGGATGGCGTTCTCCCCGCGGCGAAACCCCGCCTCGCGCGTGACGTCGGGAATCCAGGCCGGCGCACCTCCGAGCCACACCCGCCGCACCAGGCCGCCGGTCTTGGTCTTCGGTGCCTCTCCGCTCCAGGCCGGCGCCTCGTTGACCGTCCCCGCGGATATCGCAACGAACTCCGCCACCCTGGGCTCGCCGATATGCCACGAGCCGGTGACCCGCAGCTGCTCGTGGCTCGCGTCCCACTGCCAGTGCGCCCCGCAAGCCCAGCCCAGGCTCTCGCAGATGGTGCGGATGAGCTGCGGCATCGCCTCCTCGGCGGTGGACGCTTCCGCAAGAACGCGCGTGACCGAATGCTCCATCCCCTGCCGGAGCTCGGCCATCTTCTGTTCGGAAATGTCCTGCGCGATGGTGACGAAGTGCCGCGGCGTCCCGTCCAGGTTGCGCACCAGCGACGTCGATACCTCGCACCAGACCGTCGCGCCGTCCTTGCGCACGAGCTGCTTCTCGCGCACGCTGCTCGTGATCCCGCCCGAGACCAGTTTCCGGCATGCCTCCTTGAGGCCCTCCACCTCGCCGGGCAACTGCACGTCGAGCACGGCCATCTTCATCAACTCCTCGCGGCTGTAGCCCACGATCTCGCAGTAACGGTCGTTCATCTGCAGGAAGCGCAGGTCCGGCGTGGCAAACGAGATACCGACGCTCGCCTGGTCGAAAGTGGCGCGGAGGATTTCCTCGCTGGCGCGCAGCACCTCCTCGGCTCGCTTGCGCTCGGTGATGTCCTCGATGATGCGGATGAAATAGAGCGGCTCCCCCGCGGAATCCCGCGCCAGCGACACCGTCCGGTTGACCCACAGGTCGGAGCCGTCCTTGCGCCGGTAGAGGCGTTCCGACGAGAACGCGCTGATTTCGCCCTTCAACAGTCGCTCGCGGTATTTAGGCTGGTCGGTGCCCACGTATTCGGGATGGATGAAATCGTCGGTCTTCATCCGCATCAGCTCGCCCAGCGAATAGCCGAGCATCTCGCTCAGCTTGGCGTTCGCATGCAGGATCCGGTCGTCGTCGATGGCGGTATGCATGATGCCGACGGGCGCGTTCTCGAACGTTGCGCGGTGCCGCTCCTCCACCGCCTTGCGCTCGGTGATGTCCTCGACCACGCTGATCACGTACTGCGGGTTGCCCGCCTCGTCGCAGACCGAGGACATGGTCCGCCGCGCCCACATGACGCTGCCGTCCTTGCGCAGGAAACGTTTCTCGCCCCCGCGCGACTGGGCCCCGCCGTGCGTCACCTCCGCGCGGTAGCGCGAGCCCTGGCCATAGTCATCCGGATGGGTGATGTCCCCGACGGTCTTGCCGAGCAGCTCGTCGCGCGAGTAGCCCAGCATGTCGCAGAACTTCTGGTTGAGGTCCACCAGCACGCCGCTGAGATCCACGCGCGTGATGCCGACCGCCGCGTTCTCGAACATGGCGCGGTATTGCTGCTCGGTGCCCGGAAGAGCCGGGGCGGCGGGGGCCCGGACGGGCAAGCCGACGCGCCCGCTCCGCCTCCGCAGCGTCGCCTTCCTGCTCCTGTACCTTGCCGCGCCACCCGCCATCGTGGTCCTCCCCACCTCCGGGCTTTACGATAATCCCCTCGCCCGGAAAGCGCAAAGACCTTCGTTCTGTGTCAGGGGTGTCGGTATCGGTCCGCAGACGGAGCCAAAAGTCACACCGGCTGGCGCGGGCCCGACGTCGTGGCGAGGACGGCGCTGTCACCTGTCACGTAGAATGGCGCACTAGGCAAGAAGAGAAGGGTTCAACCTGAGCATGTCCACGCAGCAGATCGAAAAGGTCGTCGCCCAGGTCGGCGGCATCATCCTCGGCAAGGACCGGCAGATCCGGCTCGCGATCGCGTGCCTGCTCGCCCGCGGCCACCTGCTCATCGAGGACATTCCCGGGGTGGGCAAGACCATGCTCGCCCATGCGCTGGCCACCTCGCTGGGCCTGAACTTCCAGCGCATCCAGTTCACCAGCGACCTGCTGCCCGCCGACATCATCGGGGTTTCCATATTCGACCGGGAAAGCGGCGGCTTCCAGTTTCATTCCGGCCCCATCTTCAACCAGGTCGTGCTGGCCGACGAGGTCAACCGCGCCACACCCAAGGCGCAAAGCGCCCTGCTGGAAGCCATGGAGGAGCACCAGGTGACGACCGAAGGGGAAACCCGCCGCCTGCCGGAGCCTTTCTTCGTGATCGCGACGCAGAATCCCTCGTACCAGGTGGGCACCTTTCCGCTCCCCGAGTCGCAGCTCGATCGCTTCCTGATGCGCATACACCTCGGCTACCCCGACAGCGACGCGGAGCGCGCGCTGCTGCAGGGTGAGAACCGGCGCGACCTGCTGGCGCAGCTCAAGGCGGCGATGTCGCCGGGCGAACTGGCCGGGCTGCAGCGCGAGGTCCAGCACATACACGCCTCGCCCGCGCTGTTCGACTATGTCCAGGCGCTGACCGAACATACCCGCCGCACGGCCGACTACGTCAACGGATTGTCGCCGCGCGCGGCGCTCGCGCTGCTGCACGCGGCCCGCGCCTGGGCGCTGATGGCGGGGCGCAACCACGTCGTCCCGGAGGATGTGCAGGCGGTGCTGCCCGCCGTGGTCGGCCATCGCCTCGTGCCCGCGGGGGAGGTGACCAGGGCAAACGGCTTCGACGTGGCGGCGCATCTGATCAAGCAGGTCGCCATACCCTAACAGCGTGAATCGTGATTCGTGAATCGTGATTCGTAAGTCCGCCCGACGGGTGCAACAGCAAACGAGTACCACGAATCTGGTCGAATCACGAATCACCAATCGCAAATCACGCTTTTCTTGATGTACGCGGCCCTCAAGAACTCCATCGCGACTCGCCTGTTCCAGTGGCGCGGCCCCGAGGCAGGGCCCATCGTCCTGGTGCAGCGGCGTGTGTTCATCCTGCCCACGCGCCAGGGAATGGCGTTTGCCCTGGTGCTGCTGGTCATGCTCATCGGCTCCATCAACTATTCGCTGGGCCTCGGCTTCGTCCTCACCTTCCTGCTCGGGGCGCTCGGCGTCAACGCCATGATCTACACCTTCCGGAACCTCGCGAACCTGCGGGTGACGGGCGGGCGGGCGCGCCCGGTATTTGCCGGCGACGTCGCGCAGTTCACGGTCCATCTGGAGAACGCCGGCGAGGCGGACCGCTACGCCATCGGCCTGACCCACGACCGCCAGCATGCGTATTTCGTGGACGTGAAGGCGCGCACTACCGCTTCCGCGATCGCCCGCATACCCGCCGAGCAGCGCGGCATCTTCAAGCCGGGCCGGCTGAGGCTCTTTACCCGTTTTCCGCTGGGCCTGTATTACGCGTGGGCATACCTCGAGCTCGACATGCATTGCATCGTGTACCCCCGCCCTGCCCTGCCCGGCTTGCCGCTGCCGCCCGCCATGGCGAGCGCGGGAGCGGGCACCGAGCACGGGCGCGGGCAGGAAGATTTTGCCGGCCTGCGGCAGTACCACGTCGGCGACTCTCCCCGTCACATCGCGTGGAAGGCCGCCGCGCGCGACCAGGGCCTCCTCACCAAGCAGTTCGCCGGACGCGCCGAGACCGAGCTGTGGCTTGACTGGGCGCAGATGCCGCCGCGGATGGGCGCGGAGGAACGGCTGTCTCACCTTGCGCGCTGGGTGCTCGACGCGCATGCAGCTGGCCTGTCCTACGGCCTGCGCTTGCCGGCCGAGACGGTGGCAATGGCGGCGGGCGAAGCCCAGCGCGATCGATGCCTCGAAGCCCTCGCGCTCTACGAGCAAGAGCGTGATTCGTGATTGGTGATTTGTGATTCGAGATCCCGCGGGAACCTGCTCGATTCACGATTCACGATTCACGGGTTCCAATGACTGACGCCAAACAGCCCCTCGCCTGGCAGCACGCGCTATACCTGCTCTTGTCGCTGACGGCTGTGGGAGCGCCGCATGTGCTGCACCTGCCGTGGTGGACGGTCGGGTTGGTGGCCGCGCTTCTCGCCTGGCGCGCGTACCTGGGATACGCCCGCAGCACGCTGCCCAATCGCTGGCTGCTGCTGCTGACGGCGCTGGCGGCCACCGCCGGGGTCTTTCTCAGCTACCGCACCATTTTCGGACGCGAGGCCGGGGTCGCACTGCTGGTGGTCATGCTGGCGCTGAAGACGCTCGAGATGCGCACGCTGCGCGACGCAATGCTGCTCATCTTCCTCGGCTATTTCCTGGTCATCACCAACCTGCTGTATTCCCAGAGCATCGGCACGGCGCTCTACATGCTCGCCTGCACGGTATTCATCACCGCGACCATGATCAGCCTCAACTACGCGGACGCCGAGCCGCCGTTCCGCGTGCAGTTGCGCGCCGCCGGGCTGATGCTGGCGCAGTCGGTGCCGCTGATGCTGGCGCTGTTCCTGCTGTTCCCGCGGGTGTCCGGCCCGCTGTGGGGCATGCCGCGCGACGCGTTCGGGGGCGTGAGCGGCCTGTCGGACACCATGTCGCCGGGCGGCATTTCGAGCCTCGTGCTGTCGGACGCCGTCGCGTTCAGGGTCAGCTTCGAATCCCCGCTGCCCCGCACGAGAGACCTCTACTGGCGCGGCCCCCTGATGTGGGATTTCGACGGACGGACGTGGTCGGTGCAGTTCTTTCTCAATACGGCGCCGGGGATCGCGGCCTCCGGCGAACCGGTGAAGTACGAGGTCACCCTCGAGCCGCACAACCGGCGCTGGATGTTCGCGCTCGACCTCCCCGCCGTCGTGCCGACCGGTGCCGTCGTCAGCGCCGACTATCACCTCTACGCGGTGCGGCCGGTGAACAACCGCGTGCGCTACGAAATGACCTCGCTGCTCAACGCCAGCTTCGGCGCAGCCGAGAACCAGCAGGCCCTGAATCGCGCGCTGCACCAGCCCGCGCGCATGAACCCCCGCGCACAGGCGCTTGGGCGCTCGCTGCGGGAAAAGCACGGCGCCAATCACGTGGCGATCGCGAACGAGATGCTCACCCTGTTTCGCGGACAGGAGTTCCGCTACACGCTCGAGCCGCCGCTGCTGGGCGAGCATCCGGTGGATGAATTCCTGTTCTCGACGCGGGCCGGGTTCTGCGAGCACTACGCGTCGGCCTTCGCGGCCGTCATGCGCGCGGCAGGGGTTCCCACCCGCATCGTGACCGGCTACCAGGGCGGCGACTACAGCGCGCTCGGCAGCTATCTGATCGTGCGCCAGGCCGACGCGCACGCCTGGACCGAGATCTGGCTGAAGGACCGCGGGTGGGTGCGGGTCGATCCCACTTCAGCCGTGTCCCCCCTGCGGGTCGACACCGGAATCTCGGCCGCGGTGCCGCGGGGCGAGTCGCTGCCGCTGCTGGTGCGTGGAAACGCCGAGTTCCTGCGGCAGTTGAGGCTCACCTGGGACTACGTGGCGAATGCGTGGAACCAGTGGGTGCTGGGCTACACCCCCGAGCGCCAGCGCTGGCTGCTTTCCAACGTCGGAGTGGACAACGCCACCTGGGAAAAGCTGGCCGCGATCCTGTTCTGCCTGGCCGGCGTGATCGTCGCGATGCTCACGGCGCTCGCGCTGCGCCAGCTCAGGTCGCGCGTGCGCGATCCCGTGAAGATCGTGTATCTCAGGTTCTGCGACAAGCTGCGCCGCAGGGGCCTGCCGCGGGCGGGGGCCGAAGGGCCGGTCGACTACGCGCGGCGGATAAGGGAACTGCGGCCCGAGCTGACTCCCGCGGTCGACGGGATTACCACGCTCTACGTGGCGCTGCGCTATGGAGCGGAAAAGAGCGCGGCCGCGCTGCTGGAACTGCAGCAAAGGGTGAGGCAGTTCACGGCTTGATGAAGCGTGACACGATGAACCGTGACACGGTGGAGCGTGACGCGGTGAAGCGTGACACGATCAAGCGCTCGTAAGTAGTTTACGGAATCCTGTGACGCTGTGTTGCGTCACGCTGTACCGCGTCACGCTCTATCGCGTCACGCAGTACCGTGTCACGCTTTATCAGACAGGCGGGAGCAGCTTGATGGGATCCGTTGGCTTGCCGAACCGGCGGATCTCGAAGTGCAGCTTGGCCTGGTCGGCATCGGCGGTGCCCATTTCGGCGATTCTCTGTCCGCGGGCGACGCTCTGCCCTTCTTTCACCAGCAGCTGGCGGTTATACGCGTAGACGGAAACGAACGTCTCGTTGTGCTTGATGACGATGAGCTTGCCCAGCCTGCCCAGCGTCCCGGTCGCCGTCCCGCTGAAGATGATGCGCCCCGGCGCGCTGGCCAGCACCGGCTGCCCCGGCTTCCCGGCAATGCCGATGCCCTTCACCGTGGTTCCGTTGAAGGTGTTCACGACCTTGCCGCTGACCGGCCATGCCCATTGGATGCCGTCCTCGCCCGCCGCCGCGCGCGGATCGGGTTTCGCTGAGGCATCCGGCTTCGCGCTGGCGAGCTGGTTGTAAGCCTGGTCGGAGTACGGCGCCCGCACTGCCCTGGGTTGCGTCTTGACGTTGCCACCGGCGGCAGCCGGTCCTTCCCCGAGAGGACGGCCCTCCACTCCCGGAGCGCCCCTGAGGGGCGCGGCAGCCGCCGTGTCGGGCGGCCTGAGCCGAAGCCGCTGTCCGATGCGGATGACACCGGGGTCGGAGATGCCGTTCCACTGTGCCAGCTCGCGATAATCGAGCCCGTTGTCGAGCGCGATGCTGTAGAGGGTGTCGCCCTTTCCGATGACATGAAATTCCGGCCGCGTGTCTCCCAGGCGGGGCGCGGTCCTGACGGCAACGGAGGGCTTCTCCGGCGCGGGGCGGGACCCGGTGCGATCGAACACCGGGGCGCCGGTGCCCGTGCCGCAACCCGCAGCCACCGCGACGGCGAGTATCGCTATGGCCGCGGTGATCCGGGATTCGTGATCCACGATCAGATCGCGCATGGCTCTTGCCGATTCACGGCTCACGGTTCACGCCCTTGTCCGCAAGAAAGGGGCGCTCATCTCCGCTCGCCGCATGGGAATACCCTGGTCGGGTCTACCCGACACCCGGCAACAGGGGAACGAATCTGACCAGGTCCATGCGCCGCTCGATGTAGCCCTTCTCGGTGCGCTCGATCACGTAAAGATGCTGCTCGCTCCTGCCCGCCAGTGGCAAAACCATTCTACCACCCGGGCCCAGCTGCTCGAGCAGCGCGGCGGGCGCGCGCGCGGTCGCGGCAGTCATGACGATCGCGTCGAACGGGGCCACTTCCGGCATGCCGGCATGGCCGTCTCCGTGCCGCAGATGGACGTTGGAGACGCCGGCTTCACGCAGATTCCTGCGCGCCTTGCGCACCAGCGCGGCGAGCCGCTCGATCGAGTAGACGTGCCTGGCGACCCTGCCGAGCAGCGCGGTCTGGTAACCGCAGCCGGTTCCGATCTCCAGGACCTTTGCGAGAGCATGACCGTTGCGCGCGAGCTCGGTCATGCGCGCCACCGTGTGCGGGCTCGAGATGGTCTGGCCGAAGCCGAGGGGCAGCGACATGTCTTCGTAGGCGCGGGTGGCGAGCGCTTCGTCCACGAAAATGTGCCGCGGCAGCGCCCCCATCGCGGCCAGCACGGTCTCGTCGCGTATGCCCTGCTCGCGCAAGCGCTCGATCATGCGCAGCCGCGTGCGCTGCGAAGTCATCCCGATTCCCGGGTTGCGCCCCGGCGGCATCAGAATGCGGCTCCCTGTGAACGCCGGCCGGGTCGCACCCGATAAGGATGAAGGATGAAGGATGAAGGATGACCCAAGTTTCTAGTTTTTCTTTCCGCCCTCATCCCTAGGTTCCCACCAGCCAGGTGGTAAGCGCCTCGAGCTGGGAATACCGCGTGAGGTCCATCTGCAGCGGCGTGAGCGACACCCGGTTGTTGGCGATGGCGTGGAAATCCGTGCCTTCGCCGGCGTCCTCGGCCGCGCCCGCCGCGCCGATCCAGTACACCGTCTCACCGCGCGGCGTCTTGGATTTGATGACCGGCTCCGCCTTGTGGCGCTTGCCGAGCCGGGTGATCTGCATGCCGCGCAGCTGGTCGTGCTCGACGTCGGGCACGTTGACGTTGAGCAATACCGGCTGGCCGAACGGGCGCTGCTTGAAGCGCGTCACCAGCTCCACGGCGACGCGCCCCGCGGTGCTCAGGTGCCCGCCGCCCTCCGCGACCAGCGAAATCGCGATCGACGGGATGCCCAGGAGGAAGCCTTCCGTAGCGGCCGCGACCGTGCCCGAATAGATCGTGTCATCGCCCACGTTGGCGCCGTAGTTGATGCCGGAAATGACGATGTCGGGAAGCTCCTTCAGGAGGCCGGTCACGGCTATGTGCACGCAGTCGGTCGGCGTCCCGTTCACGAAATGCACCCGGCCCTGCGCGCGGCGCACGGTCAACGGGCGGTCGAGAGTGAGGGAGTTGCTCGCCCCGCTGCGGTCCCGCTCCGGCGCCACCACGGTCACTTCCCCGAGTGGCGAGAGCACCTCCGCGAGCAGCGTGATGCCCGGCGAGAAATAGCCGTCGTCGTTGCTGAGCAGGATGCGCATCAGGAATTCCGGCCGGCTGCGGCGGCCAGCGACGCGTCCGGGGCAGGGACAGGCGTTTCGTCGTGGGTCATTGCGGCGCGAAAAATTGTAGCACGAGCCGTTCTCAATCCCGGTTCAAGCGACGCCCGGACTCGCCGAAAGGCCAGGGTCGAGGCCCGCGCGCGAGATTACATCAAAGAGATCGGCCCACGCGGTACGTGCCGCGCCTGCTCAGGCAAAGGCTCCAAAAGTCGCGATCGCGAACAGCAGGTCCACGATCACCAGCCATGTCAGCGAGCGCAGATAGGCCACGATCTGGGCGCGCGGCACGTCGTTGATGGTTTCGCCCGCGTAGATACCGGCGAAGCACGCAATGGTGCCGATGATGAGCCCGAAGAGGAACGTCTTCGCCCCCGCAAAGACGAACGCGAGCGGGGAGATCGCCGCCAGCATCAGGTGCATCTGCTCCCTGAACGACACGTTCAGCAGCAGGGTACTGACCGCGAAGCCGCCGGTGACCGAGATGATCTGGTAGAAGAACGTGGCGGCGAGGAGCGACACCGTAAAGGCCACGATCCGGGGCAGCACGAGGTAATCGCGCGGGTCGATCCGCATGTGCTCCAGGTGCCGCATCTCGCCGCGCACCTTCATGAGCGCGAGCTCGGTGGAAATCACGGTCGCGCTGCGGCCGATGACGACGATCGCCACGAACAGGGGCGCGGCTTCCGTCACCAGCGTCCACACCAGCATGACGTAGAGGTAGCTGTTGCCGGCACCCAGCACGCTCGTGGCCTGGGTGACCATCAGCGCCCCGGTGGCGAATGCGAGCAGCGTGATCACGGGAAGCCCCCCCACGCCGACGAAGTACACCTGGCGCTGGAATACCAGCCGCACCATGGGATTGGCGAGCAGCTTGAGCCGCCGCAGGCAATGTCCGAGCAGCAGCAGGTGGCCGCCGGGGACGGCCCAGCCGGGGAAGTGGATGCCGGTTGCCGAAAAATCGGCGGACCTGACGGTCTCGTCCGCCGCCACGTCGGCGGCTGTGGGCGGTCCGGAAGTTTCGCTCACCGCAATTTCTCCAGCAGCCGCGTCGCGGCGTTCTGCTGCTGCCGGTTGCCCGCAGCGCGGCTCACGTCGAGCGCGCGCTGCGCGTAGTCGCGCGCGGAGTCGCGCATTCCCCGCGCGAGCTCGGCTTCGGCGAGGGCCAGGAGGTCAAGCGCGATCTTGCGCGGCAGCGTGAGCTGCTTGTCTATCTCCAGCGCGCGGGTCAGCAATGCGACTGCCTGGGACGGGTCGCCCTGCCGTGACGCCGCGCGTCCGTCGGTGCGCAGCGCATTGGCCTCCTCTTCCCGGTTGCCCTCGGCGCGGCTTGCCGCCAGAGCCTTCGCCGCCAGGCCGCGCGCCTCGCCCGTCCCGTCGCGCTCGAGCACGACCTGGCCGCGCAGGTTGAGGAGCGCGCTCTGGATCCGGCACTGCGGCGCCCGGCATTCCTTCTCGGCGCGCGCCAGCCATTGCTCCGCGGCACCGAGATCACCGGCCTGCAGCGCGAGGGAGCTCTTGCGCCCGGCCGCCTCTGCGATTATCGGCGCGTCGAAACGCGCGGACGCCGCGAGCACCCGCTCGAGTGCGCGGTGCGCCTGCTCGGGTTCGTCCAGCGCCTGGTGGACGGCAGCCAGGTTGAGCGCGTTCACGCCGATGGACCGGAAATCCTCGAACGATTCGGCGACGCGCAGCGCTTCACGATAGAGTACCGACGCGCGCCTCAGCTCGCCCCTGCCGACCGCGCGCTGGGCGCGGTCGTTCAGATCCACGAGCCGCTCGCGCCTGACCTCCACGTCGCTCTGCGCGGGCGGCGCCGATCCGCACGCGGCAAGCCCGTGAGCGAGGCAGACGAGCAACGCCATGCCCGCCGCGCGCATGCTACCGGTCGCGCGCGCCTTCAACCGGAACCGCCGTCAGGCCGCCGCTGCCGTCGAGCCGAAGCAGCGATTCCCGCGGCGGCTGCACGACGTCGCGCAGTGGCCACGCGCGCCTGGCGCCGCGCACGACGTCGGTGGTCTCGGACACCAGCCCCCCCGCGTCGCCGACCAGGCCCGGCAGCTCGCCGGTCGCCATCCCGCGCACCGCCTCGCTCGTCACGCGTATGTTTTCCAGGCTCTGCTCAACCTTCGAGGTGATCCCCGGCAGCGCCGCATCGAGCTTCCTCAGCGAAGAGTCCAGCACGGCCAGGGTCGCGCGCGTGTCCTTTACCAGCGCTTCCGTGCCGTCCAGCATGGAGTGCGCCCGCGCCTCTCCCCTGCCGAGCGCAGCCGCCGCAGAAGCCGTGAGCTCCTTCAATCCCGCGCTGGTCTCTCCCAGGCGCTCCGCGGTCACGTTGATATTGCGCATCGCCCGGCGGAAATCGCCCTCGGGGTTGTTGAGATACGCCGTGAATTGCCTGACGTCGGTGATGATCGGGGTGACCTGGTCGAGCAGCTTGGTGACGGCGCCCTCGATGCCGGGATCGCGCTCGAAGCGCAGGACCGCCCTGTCCTCGATCGCGCCGGTGGCCTCGGTCCCGGGCCGGACTTCGAGGACATTGCCGCCGATGACGGCCTCCCGCATCAGCCGCACCGTTCCGTTGTTGAATATCATCGGCGCGTACTTCTCGACGATATCGAGCTCGACCTTGACGCGGCGATCCGGCTCGATCGAGATGTCCTGGACGGAACCCACCCTGAAGCCGACGAGCTTGACCGCCATGCCCTTGTTCATGCCATCCGCCGTGCTCGCATAGAAATAGACTCTTATGGTGCGCGTGAACACGCCCTGATTCTGCGCGAGCAGCAGCGCGGAAAGCACCAGCGATACCACCGCCACGACAAGGAAAATTCTCGAGGCCAGCGTGATGTCGCGCGCGCCCCGGGTCACTTCGCTGCTGAGCTTCATGTTCCACCTCTCATGTGACGATGTGCTGGTGGCAGCGCGGCTGCAGCACCGGCATGTCGCTCAATTGAAGATAGACGGCGGTGCCCTCCGGATGACGCTCCCGGTAAATCGCGTGAAGCGTGGCGGCCCGATTCATCTGCGCCCGGGTCAGGCCTTCGAAAAAACGGCTGTAAACCAGCAGCCCGGGACGCATCAGGAGACCGCGCACGAAGCCTGCAACGCGCTGCTCGAAGGGATTCAGACTCCCGGGTCGCTTTGCGCACAGCTCCTCGGCCTGCGCCGCGTCCAGGCCGCAGGCGGCGAAGATCTCGTACACCTCGCGCTCGACCTGGCTTACCGGGGCGACGGAGTGGTAGACCACCGGCAGGGCGATGTTCTCGAATACGTTGACGTTGTTGACCATGCCGCCCATTCCGTGCACGACCTGCGAGCCCGGGACCGCCAGCAACTGCCCGAGCAAGGCGTCCACGGCTTCCTCGGTCGCGGCTTCGATCGAATAGTCGAGGCCGCGATCGAGCTCGATCCCGCAGCGAATGCCGGATTCCGGATTGCGGAGGGTGGTCTGCGGCATGGCGATGCCGACGCGCGGTTCCGCGCTGCCGCGTACGCGCGGGCGGGCTCTTTTCTCTAACGAGCGACCGCGGCGGGCTTTTCCGGCGCCACGCCACGGGCATAGATGCGCTGGATCTTGCCGGTGGCGGCGTCGATCCGCAGCCGCTCGATGTTCTCGAGATCGGTGCCGGTCACGCGCAGGTAGCGCGTGTTGACCGGAGTCGCGGTCGAATGCAGCTCCCGGCCGTAGTAGACGCCGGCCTTGCCGGGAGTGAGGCGGTAGCTGCCCTTCGCCTTGAGCTTGGCGTAGTCCGGGTCGCTGCCGTCGTCAGTACGGTCCCACAACGTCATCTCGGTGTACTCGGCCACCTGGCCGTAGATGGCCCAGGAATCTCCATGGTCGTGCGGCTGGCCTTTGCGCGCCTCGTTGTAGCGATAAGTCATGACCTCGAAGCCGCACTCCTTGTCGATGTAGATGCGGTGCAGTCCGAAGGGCTGCTTCTCGCCGAAAAACTCCCTGGTGAACTGCGGATCGACGAGCAGGCGCTCCATCTGGCCCTTGATGCGCTCGACGTGGGAGCGGGTGGACCCGGTCTTGAGAACTTCACGCGCGTCCCGGGAAAAATCCTGAAGTGAGTAGCCCACGGAAGCCTCCTTTGCCGCGATAAACGTCGTTGTTGGCGCCAACCGGCACCGCGCCGGAATTTCGAAGATTATAGCAGC
>JBIOVQ010000282.1:0-2264 GCA_044867805.1 Burkholderiales bacterium
ATGCCTATCTCGACGGTCTGAAAGGGAATGGCGAAGCCGCTATCGAGTTCACGCTGATCCAATTCGACAGCGTCAGCATCGACAAGATCTGCGTCGCGGTTCCCATCGCCAAGGTGGACAAGCTGACGCGCGAGACCTATCAGCCGCGCGCCTCGACGCCCTTGATCGATGCCACGGTCAAGACCATCAACGCGGTCGAAGCATCGTTGCTGCATGAGCCGGCCGCCAAGGTGGTGGTGTGCATCCAGACCGACGGCCAGGAGAATTCCTCGGTCGAGCACAATTGGGCCGAGCTCAACGCGCTGATCAAGGAGAAGTCGGCCAAGGGCTGGCAGTTCAACTTCATGGGGGTCGGCATCGACGCCTACGACCAAGGCGCCCGCATGGGCATCTCGCACGACGCCACCATGGCCTTTAACGAGCGCGACCCGGCGGCGGTGCGTGCCGCTTTCGTCGGCAGCGCACAGAGCACGAGACGGTTTGCCGACGGGGCGGCTCCCTCTACCGCCTATGCGCCGGAAGAAAAGGCTGCCGCCGGCGACCGCTTCGGCAATGTCGTGCGCAAGGCGACGCGACAGTTGAAGAAGGCGATCGTCGACGATATCAATCTCTAGTGGGGCGCCGGTCACGATACGCCAGTCCATTCGGGGCCTCGGTGAGCGTGGCACTCGCCGAGGCCCGCATGACCCAGACCGATCTTGCTGCCAAGACCGGGCACTCGACGGCCTATGTCAATCAACTGATCACCGGCCACAAGAAGCCATCGCCGGAATGGGTCGACCCGATCGCCGACACATTGAAGCTCAGCCCAGAGCAGCGCCAGGCGCTCCATGTCGCGGCCGCCAAGCAGCACGGCTTCAAGCTCGACCTGACCAAGAAATGATGAGGGCATGAGCGCTCCTTGCCGCGGTGCTGATCGCGTCCGGTCTATTGATGCTCCCATCCTTCGAGACGGGCCTGCGGCCCTCCTCAGGATGAGGGGTGGCGCGCCGAAAGACGCAAACCTATGGTGTCGTGCCTTGCGGGACGCGGGCGCCTCGCGGCGCGCCACACGCGCTCAAGTAGCGAAGCGATAGCGCATCAAAAAATACGCCATACGCCTGCGCTGCGTAGCGCATGCTATTTGCGGTCACTTATCGGCCATCGGCCCCGCTTTCGCTGCACCTTGCCCGTTTGGGACGGGCCGGCGAGTCGTCAGCCAGCTCCTGGCAGGGCCTCGTAGTGGACCCGGGGGGAGCCCGACGCCGCCCCGAGTGCCCGGCTTAGCGTCAGCCGAACCCGCGGGGACACCGCACCTCATCCCGCCTCACGACGCCTCGCGAAACGCCCCTTCAGAAGGACGAAGTGAGACCAGTGTAAGCGAGTTTCGGCGGCCGGGGATAACGAGGTCATTACGGCGAACATAACCTCGTCATGGCCGGGCTTGTCCCGGCCATCCACGGCTTCGTTTGCCTACCGGAAATTCGTGGATGCCCGGCACTTCGGCCGGGCATGACGGGGATAGTTTGGAGGCGGTCAACCCGGGTCTCCCCCTTTCAGGGGGAGGGATGACACGAAGGCCGGAGTGGCGCGGCGCGCAGTTCATCGATCATCGGCGGTTGGCTGTTCCCGATAAACCAGCGTCGGGCGTCGCAGTTTTAACGACTAGTTCACCATGCCGGCGCAGGCTTGACCGCTGATTTCAGTAATCGGAGGACGGGTCATGTTGCGGGTCTCAAAGGTTGGTGTAGCCGTTATTGCAATTGCGTTGTTTGCTTCCTGGGCACCTTGGTCAGCCGAGGCTGCATGCCAGTTGATCAAGGCCACTCATAGCGCAGCCTCCCAGGCCGAAGCTGCTCAGATGTCGCGTGCGCTTGCCCTGCAGAGCGCCAACGACCTGAAGCGCGCCAAGGGCTGGAGCGATGTGAGCCTCACCGCGCACAAAGTGAAGGGCGATCCTTTCTGGAAGGCTGTGCGCCCTGATGGGGTTCCGGAGGAGGCTCAGTTGAAACCCGACATCGTCACTACGCGCTTCTACACGACCTGCTTTACCGGCGTAGTAGTGCCTTACGTCTGCACGACGGGCTCGAGCGTCTGCGGGCAATAGCACCCCGGAGCTTAGCGGGGCGGATTTCCGCTGGTTTTTCGACAATTCGCCAGGTTTTGCTGGACAGGTTCTGACGGTTCTTAGAATGCTGATCGGGCACGAGAAGGTGCCGGACGCCGCGGGCGTGCCCGCAGGCGCCGCATTCCTAGGAGGTCACGCCACCATGACTCACGCTTGC
>JBIOVQ010000283.1:0-22488 GCA_044867805.1 Burkholderiales bacterium
GAAGCCGAGGCGCGCATGCATGGCGAGCAGCGCCTCGAGCGGCGCTTCCGGCGGCGTATACGCGCGGCCGGACGAGTAGGGAAAGCGGGCGGTCGGGCCGAAGAGGTGAAAATGCGTGTCGCAAGCCAGACGTGGCATTGCCACGTCTGGCGGTTTTGGATTTCTAAGGGGAGGCAAACAGGGATCTTCCATCAATTTTTCTTTCCCGCTTGATCGCAAGCACTATATCAGAGTGTAAGGGGCAACCCAGCAGCTATAATCACGGTCGCGAGATCTCTCCTGGAAAGAAAAATTAGGTGATACCCGCCAAGCGCCTGCGCTATTCCGCCATCGTCGATCGCCCGCCGCTCGCGCTTCCCGAGAAGGCGCGCGTGGTGGTGTGGCCTGTGGTCAACGTCGAGGTGTGGGACGTCGGGCGCCCGATGCCGCGGCAGGCGCTGCCGCCACCGACCGGCATCCCGCAGCAGCCGGACGTGCCGAACTGGGGCTGGCACGAGTACGGCATGCGCGTCGGTTTCTGGCGCCAGAAGGCGGTGCTCGACGAGCTGAAAATCGTGCCCTCGCTCTCCATCAACGCGCGCGTCTGCCTGGACTATCCCCGCGTCGCCAAGGCGGCGCGCGATTCCGGCTGGGAATTCATGGGGCATTCCTACGACCAGCGGCCGATCCACACCGAGCCCGACCAGAAGGCGATGATCGCGCGCTCGGTGAAGGTGCTGCGGGAGTTCACCGGGAAGCCCACCGTGGGCTGGATGGGGCCCGGGCTGACGGAGACGCTCGACACCCCCGAGTTGCTCGCGGCAGCGGGCATCAAGTACATCGCCGACTGGGTGATCGACGACGAGCCGTGCACCATCCGCACCCGGACCGGCAGCCTGGTGACGATGCCGTACTCGCTGGAGCTCAACGACATCGCCATGATGGTCGTGCAGCATCATCCCGCCGCCGAGTGGGAGACGCGCTGCATGGACTACTTCGACCGCGTCTACCGCGAGGGCGCCGAGCGCGCGAAAGTGATGGCGCTCGCGGTGCACCCCTACATCACCGGCGTTCCGCACCGGATCAAGTATCTCGAGAACGTGCTCCGCCGCCTGCGCAAGCAAAAGGGCGTGCTGTTCTGGACCGGCGAGCAGATACTCAACTGGTATCTCAAGGCGCAGAAGCGGTGAAAAGCAAATGGAACCGCAGATAAACGCAGATAAACACAGATCAGACCAAGAGAAAATAGACAGGATTAACAGGATTCAACAAGATTTACAGGACACTGCATCGAACCAGAATAACGTTTGAATTGTTTGCCTTCTTCTTGTTAATCCTGTGAAATCTTGTAAATCCTGTCTATTTTTGGTTTTTTCATCCGCGTGTATCTGCGTTCATCGGCGGTTGCATTAAAGGGTTTTGACAAGGAGAAGTCATGAAGCTGTTGACGTTTGCGGTAGGTGGAAAGGCGCGTCCCGGCGTGCTGAGGGACGAGCGGCTGGTGGTGGACCTGGAGTCGGCAGGACTGCCGGCGGGCCCCAACGGCGGCCTGCTCGAGATCGCGCGCGGCGGCGACGCCATGCTCGCCAAGGTCCGCAAGGCCATGAACGACAAGAAGGCGAAGACGTACGAGCTCGCCAAGGTGAAGGTGCTGCCGCCGATCCGGCAGCCTTCCAAGATCGTCGCCATCGGCCTCAACTACCTTGACCACTGCAAGGAGACCAATCTCCCGGTGCCGGTCGTGCCGGTGCCGTTCAGCAAGTTCACGAGCTCGGTGTGCGGACCGTACGACGATCTCGTGTGGCCGACTGCCGTGACGAAAGAGGTCGACTATGAAGTCGAGCTGGGAGTGGTGATCGGCAAGCGTGCCCGCGACATCGAGGAAGCCGAGGCGCTCGAATACGTCATGGGCTATACGGTGGTGAACGATGTCTCCGCGCGCGACCTGCAGTTTCTGGGCGCGAGGCAATGGGACCGCAGCAAATCGCTCGATACGTTCTGTCCGTGGGGACCGTATATCGTCACCCGCGACGAGATCCCGGATCCGCATGTCCTGCAGCTGCGGACCACGCTCAACGGCAAGGAGATGCAGAATTCCAACACCAGGAACCTGATATTCAACGTGCCGAGGATCATCTCGACCCTGTCGCAGGGCACGACGCTGCTGCCCGGGGATCTCATTCCGACCGGCACACCGGCCGGGGTCGGATTCAGGCGGACGCCCCCGGTATTCCTCAAGGACGGTGACGAAATCGTGTGCGAGGTCGAGAAGATCGGCGTCCTGCGCAACCGGGCGCGGCCCGTGTGACGGGGGCGGGCGCCGTCGCACGCGGGCCCGCACCGCGCCTTGACAGCCGTGTGATCTTTTTCGAGAATCAACGACTCACGCGCCGCCGCGGCGGCCCTTCCCCGATACCCAGCCGGAAACGCAAGGAGCGAGCATGGCCAACCAACCCTGGAAGACACACAACTGGTTCGTGAGCCAGTGGAACTACGCGGACGAAGTGCGCAAGGACTTCAAGTTCGCCAAGAAGATCAAGATTCACGACATCACGCTGCGCGACGGCGAGCAGCAGACCGGCATCATCATGACCAAGGACGACAAGATCCGCATCGCGGAAGCGCTGGCGGAAGCCGGGGTGCACCGCATCGAGGCGGGCATGCCGATCGTCTCGCCCTCCGACGCCGAAGCCATCAAGGAGATCGCGAAGCGCAACCTCGGCCCCCAGATCTTCGCTTTTTCGCGCTGCATGAAGGAAGACGTCCAGCGCGCGATCGACACCGGCGTCAACGGCGTGGTCATGGAAATCCCGTCGAGCCAGCACATGGTAGACCTCGCCTACAAGTGGCCGATGGAAAAGGCGATCGAGACCTCGATCGAGGCGACCCTGTTCGCCAAGAAGAACGGGCTCGAAGTCGTGTTTTTCCCGATTGACTTCTCGCGCTCGGAAATGAACTGGGTGCTGAACCTGATCAATCGGGTCGCCACGGAAGGACACATGGACGCGCTCGCGCTGGTCGACACCTTCGGCGTCGTCTCGCCGCACGCGATGCAGTACTTCGTGCGCGAGGTCAAGAAGCGCATCAACAAGCGCCTCGAGGCGCATTTCCACCAGGATTTCGGCATGGGCGTCGCGAACACGATCATGGCGGCCGCCGAGGGCGTCGAGGTGCTGCACACCACCGTGCTCGGCGTCGGGGAGCGCGCCGGCAACACGCCGATGGAAGAGACCGTCATGGGATTGCTCACGATGTACGGCGTGGACGTCGGGCTCAATTACAGCAAGTTGACGCCGCTCGCCAACCTGGTGCAGAAGATCACCGGCGTGGACGTGCCCTCCAACAAGCCGGTCGTCGGCCGCCAGCTCTATCAGATCGAATCGGGCATCATCGCGAGCTGGTACAAGAACTGCGGCGAGGAAAACGCGACCGAGCTGTTCCCGGTTCGCTCCCAGTTCGTGGGCCAGCCGCCGGCCGAGGTCGTCATGGGCAAGGGCAGCGGCATCGACTCGGTCAAGCAGTGGCTCGAGCACCTGGGAATCGAGGCGACTGACGAGGAGGCCTTGAAGATGACCGCGGCGGTCAAGAAGTATTCCCTCGGCACCAAGAAGCTGCTGACGGAAAACGAGTTCCGCAAGATCGCGCAGGACGTCATCAAGGAGCGCGCGGCGGCGTGACCGGCCGAGCGTCAGTCGACGGGGGATGCGATACGCATCCCCCGTTTTGTTTCCAAGGGCGGGCCGGAGTATGCTGGCGACAGAGGAGGCGGCGATGGCATCCAGAGCGGTGGTGAGAATTGCCCCCAACAACCAGGTGTTCGATCTGCCGGTGATCGTCGGCATCGAGGAGGGTCTGTTCGAGAAGGCCGGGCTCGACGTCAGCTTCTCGGCGACCCATGCCGACCGCGAGAAAGACAGCGCGGAGCGGCCGGTCCTGTCGCGGCTCAAGGAACAGATGTTCGAGTGCGGCTCGGCCGAGAGCTACAACGTCTGCGAGTGGGCGAGCATCGACCGGCTGGAGCGCGGAACGCGCGGCGGCTCCATCGCGGCCTTGCGCGCGGCGGTGGCGGCGCAGGCGATTCTCACGTTCGATGAAGCGCTGCAGACCCCGCGTGACATGTCCGGCGTTCCTGTGGTGGTGCAGGAGCTGACCGGCTCGCACTACACGACGCTGCAGATGCTGGAAAGCGCGGTCGGCGCGGAGCACGTGCGCATCCGGAACGGAGGACTGCCGCAGATGCGCTGGGCAGGGCTGAAGGACGGGACTTACCGCGCGGTGACGGTGATGGAGCCCTTCATCAGCCTCGGCCTCAAGGAAGGCGCCCACATCATCGCGGCGTCGTTCTACCGGGGCGGGGAGGTGGTGGCGCCGGAGCTCACGCCGGAGCAGCGCAAGGCCTACTACGACGCCGAGAACCAGGCGGTGGACCTGATCAACGCCGATTTCTACAAGTACGCCCACCACGTCACGGCGCACGCCAAGGGCGCGCTCGAGCCGCGCGAGCTGCTGCGGGCGTTCATCCACTACAAGCACGTGGACTACTACGACCCGGCGCTGTTCAACCGGGCCTACGACTGGATGAAGGCCCGTGGCATGACCGAGGGCCAGAGCCAGCATGGCGCGCTGGTGGTGGGGTGATTGCCCTACAGCGCCGCCGATGAACGCCGATAAACGCCGATCAGGATCCAAAATTAGCCGCCAAGGCGCCAAGAACGCCAAGAAGGGGGACCAGAAGGCGCGCGTGCTTGAAAGTCCGGGAAATGATCTCAGCAGGCCTCGATCGAGGCTATTCTCATTTGGTAGTTCTATTGGATAGGGTTTCTTGGCGTCATGGCGTCTTGGCGGCTGTTTTCCAACTCTGACTGGTGTTGATCGGCGGTTCCTAGAGGGGCTTTTGCAGATCGGCGATGACGGCGTTGAGGAAGCGGCCGGCTTCGCCGCCGGTCACCACGCGGTGGTCGAAGGTAAGCGAGAGCGGTAGCATGCGGCGCGCCGCCGGCCGGTCGTCCACCACCACCACCTGCTTGGCGATCCGCCCGGCGCCCAATATGGCCACCGTGGGCGGCAGTACGACGGGAGAGGCGTAGCGTCCAGCTATCGAGCCGTAGTTGGAGAGGGTGATGGTGTTCGCGCGCAGTTCTTCCGGCGGCACCTTGCGCGCGCGGGCGTCGGCGATCAGCTTCTCCAGGGCGGCCTTCAGGTCGCCTTCGCTGCGCTCACCGCAGTTCCTCAATACCGGGACCAGCAGGCCGTCGGGCGTGTCCACGGCAACGCCGACGTCGATCTTCTTCATGACCCAGCGGCCTATCTTTTCGCTGTCGTACCATGCATTGAGCGCGGGCTCGGCCCGGCAGCCGGCCACCAGCGCGCGGATGAGCCGGAGCATGGCCGAAGTCCCACCCGGCCATGCTTCGATGTCGGCGTCGTCCATGATCGTCGCCGACGCAACCTCGGCGGTGGCGAGCTCCATGTTCTGCGCCATGGCGCGCCGCACGCCGCGCATGATCTCGATGGGGCCGATCTCGGAGAGTATGCGGGCCGCACGCTGCACGTCCGCCGCGGTGAGCAACCCGTCCGCGCCGGTCGGCGTCACCATCGCGAGGTCCACGTTGAGCTTGCGGGCAAGCGCGCGCACGGCCGGCGTAGCCTTGATCCCCGCCGTAGCGGGTGCGGGGGCCGCAGGTGCGTCGGCCACCACCTTCTGGCCGATCTCGACCTTGCCGACCACCGTCCCGGCATCCTTCGCGTCGCTCTCGCCCTCGAAGCCCACCAGCGGCGCGCCGATGTGCGCGATGTCGCCGGCCTTGCCGTAGAGCTTCGCGATTTTCCCGGAATAGGGGGCGGGAATGTCCACGACCGCCTTGGCCGTTTCGACCGACACCATGGGCGCGTCGGTCTTGATCTCGTCCCCGACCTTGACGTGCCACTTGACGATCTCGGCCTCCTGCAGCCCTTCGCCGAGATCCGGCAGCTTGAAGATCTTCATAGAAGCGTCGCCGATAAACGCCGATAAACGCAGATATCAGCAGTCAAGAAAACATTCATAAGCCTATTGTCTCGGCGTGTATCTGCGTTCATCGGCGGCGCCGTACTAACCGAAGGCGAGGGCCTTCTTCGCCGCAGTGACGATGCGCGCCCGTCCCGGCATGTACTGGTGCTCGAGGCGCGAGTAGGGGACGACCACGTCGTACGCCGTCACGCGCTGCACCGGGGCGAGCAGGTTGAGCAGTCCCTCTTCCGCCAGGCCGGCGGCGATTTCCGAGGCGAAGCCGGCGGTGCGCGGAGACTCGGTGGCAACCACGCAGCGGCCGGTTTTCGAGACGGAAGCGAGGATGGAGTCGAAATCGAGCGGCTTGAGCGTGGCGACGTCGAGCACTTCGGCGGCCACGTCCTGCTCGGCGAGCTCGTCGGCGGCCGCAAGCGTCTCAGGGATCACCGGGCCCCAGCTGACGAGCGTTACGTCAGTGCCCTCGCGCAGGGTGTAGCAGCTGTCGAGGGCGGCCGCCTCCCCGTTGTCCGCGACTTCCTCCTTGAACAGGCGATAGAGCCGCGTCGGCTCGAGGAATACCACCGGGTCGGGATCGCGGATCGCGGCGAGCAGCAGGCCGTAGGCCCTCCGCGGCGACGAAGGATAGACCACGCGGATGCCGGGAATATGCGCGAACATCGTTTCCGGGCTTTCCGAGTGGTGCTCCGGCGCGTGGATGCCGGCGCCGCACGGCGTGCGCAGGACCATGGGGCAGGTCAGCCGCCCGCGCGTGCGATGCCGCATGCGGCCGGCGTGATTGAGGACCTGGTCTATCGTGGTGTAGGCGAAGCCGGAGAACTGGATCTCCGCCACCGGCTTCAGCCCTTCGGCCGCCATGCCTATGGTCATGCCGGCGATGAGGGCTTCGGCGAGCGGGGTATCGATCACGCGCTGGGCGCCGAAGCGCTCCGTGAGCCCGAGGGTAGCGCGGAAAACGCCGCCGTCCACGCCGACGTCCTGACCCAGCACGACCACGCTCGGGTCACTCTCCATCTCGCGCTTGAGGGCGAGGTTGATGGCTTCAACCAGAGTTATCTGCGCCATGTTAAAGAGGCAACGCAACCGCAGATAAACGCAGATAAACGCGGATGGAAAACCAGAACTCTAAAATAATGGAGAGATAAAACCTCGAACGGTTGGTCTCGATCTTATTCATGGGGTCCTTTGTTCTTGATCTTATCTGTGTGTATCTGCGTTTATCTGCGGTTCCATTGGGTTCATTCACCCAACGCGGCGGCGCGCTGCTTCTCTAGCGCCGCTGGCAGCCGCGCGTAGAGATGATCAAACATTTGATCAGCGCTGGGAGGCGGCGTATCGAGGTAGGCCTGGGCGGCGGCCTGCACCTGCTCGTTGCAGTCTTTCAGCAGGGCATCCTCCTTCGCCTTGTCCCACGCTCCGCTGTCGGTGAGGTAGGTGCGCAGGCGCAGAATGGGCTCCACCTTCCAGGCTTCGGCGAGCTCGTCCGGACTGCGGTAACGCGAGGCGTCGTCCGCCGTGGTGTGATCGGAGAGGCGGTAGGTCACGGCCTCGATCAGCGCAGGACCGCCACCCGAGCGCGCCCTGGTCAGCGCCTGCTCCAGGGCATGTTTCACGGCAATGACGTCGTTGCCGTCCACTTGCAGTCCCTCCACCCCGGCGGCGATTGCCTTCTGGGCGAGCGTTTGCGCCGCAGTCTGCGCCTTCCGTGGCACCGAGATCGCCCACTGGTTGTTGGTGACGACGTAAACGAGCGGGAGCTTCCAGGTGCTGGCGGCGTTGAGGCCCTCGTAAAAGTCCCCCTTTGAAGTGGCGCCGTCGCCGAGGGCGCAGACCGCCACGCGCGGCTCCCTGCGCAGCTTCATCGCGTACGCGACGCCGACTGCGTGCGTCGCGTGCGCGGCGATGGTGACGCAGATCGGAAAATCCCTGCGCGCGCCTGCGTAGTCGCAGCCGCGCTCGTCGCCGCCCCAGTAGAGGAACAGGTCCTCGAGCCGGACGCCCCGCATGAGCTGCGCGCCGTTTTCACGGTAGGTCATGAGGAAGACGTCGTCCGGCGCCATCGCGGAGCCGATCGCCGCGTTGATCGCCTCGTGCCCGAGGAGGGACGCGAAGGTGCCGAGCTGCCCGGTGCGTTGCAGCGCGATCGCCTTCGCGTCGTAGGCGCGCATCAGTGTCATCCACCGGTAGAGGTCCGCCAGCTTCCCGGTATCGCGCGCGAATTCCGGCAGCGGCTGCACGACCCTGCCGCGCGGGTCGAGGAACTGCGAATAATGGATCTCGAATTTTGCGACCAGTGTCATTCAAAACCCGAAAATTAGCCGCCAAGACGCCAAGAACGCCAAGGGCGGATCGTCAAAGAACTTGGATGAACCGAGCGAATGCCAATGATCAAAGTCATGATAATACACGTTGATAATTGACAGCCTTGGTGCGGCAACATAGGCTCGCTTGGTTACGAGGGGGCAGACGGCGCGGTGCCGCTCAGTTGGAAGCCCGCAACCGAGCGCCTGCGTTTTCTGGCGGGTGGAGGAACGCCGTTTCTGGGAAAACCAGGATCCAATCAGCCATTTCTTATCGAGGCTCACCTGCATCTATCTGTGATCCGATTCAATTCGTATTTCTTGGCGTTCTTGGCGCCTTGGCGGCTATTTTCCGACTCTAGACGGGGCTCATCGGCGGCTAAATGAAGCTGGGGTTTTTCACCATGCCCTTGCATCCTCCGGGGCGCAACTACACCCAGACGCTGAAGGAGGATCGCGAGGCGGTGCTGCTGGCGGACCGGCTGGGCTATTGCGAGGCGTTCATCGGCGAGCACGTCACCGACGTGTGCGAGTCCATCCCGTCGTGCCTCGCCTTCATCGCCAGCGTCGGCCACGACACCAGGAAAATCAAGCTCGGCAGCGGCACGGTCAATCTGCCGAACGGGCATCCGGCGCAGATCGCGGCCGACGTCGCGATGGTCGACCACATCCTCGAAGGACGCTTCATCTTCGGCATCGGGCCCGGCGGGCTGCGCTCCGACCAGGAGGCGTTCGGCAACCTGGAGCTGGACCGCAACGCGATGTTCCTCGAGTCCATCGACCAGATCCTCGCCTTGTGGGCGGGGGACGCCCCCTACAACCTGAAGGGGCAGTTCTGGAACATCAGCACGGAGAAGACCCTCATCCGCGAAGCAGGACAGGGTGTAATGGTAAAGCCCTACCAGAAACCGCACCCGCCGATCGTAGTGTCCGTCGTCGTCCCGCATTCCAGGGGCGTGCAGGCCGCGGCGGCGCGCGGCTGGACGCCGATCACGGCCAATTTTCTCCAGCCGGTATGGGCTGCGACCCATTGGCCGATGTACGTCAAAGGCTGCGAGCAGGGGGGCTACAAGGCGAACACCGCCGACTGGCGGGTATGCAAGAGCATTTTCGTCGCGGACGACGATGTCACGGCGCGGCGCTATGCGCGCGACCGGAACGGCGCCTACGGCTTCTATTACTGGAACCTGCTGACGAAGCGCCGCAGCCGCGGCCAGGCCGACATCTACAAGCACGATCTCCAGATGCCGGACGCGGCGGTGACCGTGGAATACCTGCTCGACCGGCTGGTGCTCTGCGGCAGCGTCAACAGCGTGGTGGACCAGATACTCGCCTTCCGCGAGACGATAGGCGATTTCGGCACGCTGCTCTACGCGGGGCACGATTGGGCCGATCCGAAGCTCGCGCGCCGCTCAATGGAGCTGATGGCCGAAAAGGTGATGCCCGCCGTCAACACGGCCATCGGCGGCGCGCGGTCCGCCGCCTGACGTCAAGTGCCCGAATCCTGGTTGGTAGTGAGCTGCGCGTGGTCGAGGTCACGCGCCGCGGGAGGTTTCGCGGACCGATAGCGCAGCGGGGCCGCGGCGGTGCTTTCCGCGTGCGCCGCAGCGATCAGGGCGTGGGCCGGCGCGAGCGTGCACACCGGGTCGGTGGCGGCCGCATCGCCGGTCAGATGGTAGGCCTGGCAACGGCACCCGCCGAAATCGACCGCGCGCCGATCGCAGCTGCGGCACGGTTCGGGCATCCATCCCTCGCCGCGGAACGCGTTGAAGCCGGGTGAATCGGTCCAGATGGCGGAGAGCGCGCGGTCGCGCACGTTCTCGAACGCGAGTCCCGGCACGGTGTGCGCCGCGTGGCAGGGCAGGGCGAGTCCATCCGGGCTGACGACAATGAAGCGCCGGCCCCAGCCGTCCATGCAGGTCTTCGGGTACTCCGCGAAGTAGTCCGGGGTCACGAACAGGACTTCCATGCGTCCGCGCAGGCGCTGCTTTGCCGAGGCGGCGATGCCGCGGGCGCGGTCGAGCTGCTCACGCGTCGGCAGCAGCGCGCGCCGGTTCAGCAGCGCCCAGCCGAGGTACTGGGTGTTGGCAAGCTCCAGGCGGTCGGCGCCCATGCGTTCGGCGAGCGCGATCACGTCGGCGACTCGATCGAGATTCTCGCGGTGCAGGACGGTATTGACGGTAAGCGGCATGCCGAGGGCCTTCACCCAGCGGCCGACCTCCAGCTTGCGCTCGAATGACGCGTATCCCGCGATCCGGTCCGATGCCGCGGCGGTCACGTCCTGGATCGAGATCTGGACGTTGTCCAGGCCCAGCGCGCGGAAGCTTTCGAGCCGCGCACGCGTGAGCGGTACACCGCTCGTGATGAGGTTGGTATAGAGGTCGAGCTGCCGCGCCGCTTCGATCAACTGCTCGAGATCGTCGCGCAGCAGCGGCTCGCCGCCGGTAAGATTGAGCTGGACGACGCCAAGCTCCTCGGCCTCGCGGAACACGCGGCGCCAGGCCGCGGTGTCGAGCTCCTTCTGCCGGCGCGCCCACTCGACGGGATTCGAGCAGTACGGGCAGCGCAGCGGGCAGCGGTAGGTCAGCTCCGCGATCAGCGTGTACGGCCGGAATCCGGTGCTCACGGCGCCTCCTGGACCAGACCCCGCTCCGCGAAAGCGATCAGGAGGGCCAGGACCTCGCGCTCGACCGTCGCCGCGTCCTGGCTGTACTTCGAGGCGAGCCGCGCGGCGATGGCGCGAACGGTATGCTCGCCCGTGCAAAGCTGCGCCACGTCCGCCGCGGTGGGGTTGAGCACCAGGCCTTTCTCGGGATAGAGCAGCATGTAGCGCTCCGCCTTGCGATCATAGCGCAGCCGTACCTTCGCGGCGAGGCGCGGACGGCTGTCGAGGGAGAGCGGTTCAGGCACGGCCGCCCGCGGAACCCGTGCCCGGTTCGATGTAGGCCGCGTATACGCAGTCCAGCAGGTGCCACAGGATCTCGGTCTTGCGGATCAGCGCCGCGACGCAGCGCTCCTGCAGCTCGTAAGTGACGGCGTGCTGTGCCACGAATTCGATCGCTTCGTCGGCGTCGCGGCGGGCGCGCGGCACGCGGGAGCGGAAGTACTCGAGCACCTGCGGGGCGACCCACGGATAGTGCTTTTCCCAGGCGAGCACCCGCTTCGACATGATGTCCGGCGCGAAGAACTCGGTCAGCGACGACGCCACGGCCTCGAGCAGGCTGCGGCTGCGCACCAGCTCGACATAGGCGTCGCAGGCGAATCGCACACCCGGCAGCACGGCGCTGCAGCTCGCGACTTCCTCGCGCTCGAGCCCCACGCCCTCCGCGAGCTGCAGCCACAGCGCCAGCCCGCCTTCGCCGTCGGTTGCGCCGTCGTGGTCGCGAATGCGGCGGATCCACATGCGCCGGAACGCGGGATCCTCGGACTTGGCCACGATCAGCGCGTCCTTGATCGGGATGCGCGTCTGATAGTAGTACCGGTTGAGCACCCATTGCTGGAGCTGCACGCGGGTCAGCTTGCCTTCATGCATCAGCACGTGGTAGCGGTGCCCGTCGTGATAGCGTGCCTGCCCTTCGCGACGCATCCACTCGATGAACTCGCTTCGCGGGAGCGGCATCCGTGCGGGCGCGCTCACAGGGTCAGCTCCATTCCATCGCGGGCGATTTCCCAGCCGCCGGCTTCCGCGCGCTTCCGCTCGGGCGAGCCCGAGCGAAGCAACGGGTTGGTGTTGTTGATATGGATGTAGATGCGGCGCGGCGCACGCAGGCTGGAAAGCCGCTCGAGGCTGCCGTCGGCGCCTCCGACGGGCAGATGCGCCATGTCCTCCGCGCGCTTGGTGCCGAGGCCGAGCTCGATCAGCTCGTCGCTCGACCAGAAGGTGCCGTCGAAAAACACGCAACCGGCCCCGTCGAGAGCCTGCTGCACCGCCCGGGAGATCCCGCCGGTGGCGGAAAAGTAGGCGAGGCAGCCGCGGGTGGCGCGCTCGCGAATCAGCAGGCCGACGTTGTCGCCGGGACCCGGCGCGGCCAGCTCTTCGAGATGCACCGGCAGCTTGCCGGGCGCGGGTATGGCCTCCACCGACAGTCCGCTCGCCTCGCCGTCGGCGTATTCCAGCGCGACCTCGCGCTCCAGGAGCAGCGGTTTCCAGGTGACCTGCCCGGGGAAGCGCATGAGCGTGCGATAGAGCACGTTGCCTTCGGTGAAGCCCTTGCGCACGTGCTCGGTCGCATAGACGACCAGCGGGTGGGACTCCCGCAGGGAAAGCAGCCCGAGCGTGTGGTCGAGATCGCCGTTGGTGAGCACGACGGCGGCGATCGGGGAATGGCGGGGCCCCCGCGGATGCAGGGGCACGTAGCTTTCAATCTGGGAGCGGATCTCGGGCGATGCGTTGAGCAGAAACCAGCTCGCGCCATCGGCGCTGATCGCCACGCATTCCTGGGTCAAGGGGACGGTGTCGGGAGCGCCGGCCCGCGCGTCCCGGCAGTTACGGCAGCCGCAGTTCCACTGGGGGAACCCGCCGCCCGCGGCGGCACCCAGCACCTTGATATGCATGGTGGATGCGCACGCGCTTGCCGCGTCGGCCGCACACCGGCGCGGCGCGGGTGACAATCTTACAGCGGGTAAAGCTTATACACCGGGCTCGCGGTCGTCGCCAAAATCGTCCTGATAGGAATTGATTTCGGCGTCCATCTTGACTTCAACAAAAGTCGGCGTTTCCCAGATCATTGTTTTGCTCCTTGGTCACAAGCGAATGATCCAACTCCAAGTCTTGCTCACGCTGGGGCCAGTATACATCATGAAAGCGGCGCGGGGGGCTTGTCCGGGGCCAGGGGGCTACGCCCCCGGGGCGACCGCGCAGAACGCCCCGCCGGGCTGGAGGCCACTGGCCTCGATTCCGGCATCGACCCGCGGCTCGAACATGACTAGATCGCGAACAAGTCCACGAACTCGTTCACAGGCGTTGCTTCCAGCCGCTGTTGATCCCGCGTGAGGGCAAGGATTGCCTGCTGCTGCCTGGGCGGCAGACGGCGGGCGAGGTTGGTCCGGAACTTGGCTTCGAGGAGCGGTATCCCCTCCCTGCGCCGGCGGCGATGGCCGACGGGGTACTCGACCGCGATACGCTCGGTCCGGGAACCGTCCTCGAAGAAGACCTGCACGGCGTTGGCAATGGAGCGCTTGGCGGGGTCGAGATAATCGCGGCTCCACTGCTTGTTCTCGACGCAACTCATTTTCGAGCGCAGGCGATCGACACGCGGGTCGGTCGCGACCGCGTCCTCGTAGTCCGCCGCGACGAGATTGCCCTTGATCAATCCGATCGCGGTCATGTACTGGATGCAGTGGTCGCGATCCGCGGGATTGTTCAGAGGGCCCTTCTTGTCGATGATGCGGATCGCCGATTCGTGCGTGGTGATGACGATCTTCTTCACGGCGTCGAGCCGGTCCCTCACCTGGGGATGGAGGCGGATGGCGGCCTCCACCGCCGTCTGGGTGTGGAATTCGGCGGGGAAGGAGATCTTGAACAGCACGTTCTCCATCACGTACGAGCCGAAGGGCCGCTTGAAGCGGAACGGCATGCCCTTGAACAGCACGTCGTAGAAGCCCCAGGTTTTCGCGGTGAGCGCCGAGGGATAGCCCATCTCGCCCTTCAGCGCCATAAGGGCCAGGCGCACCGCCCGGCTGGTGGCGTCGCCCGCTGCCCACGATTTGCGCGACCCGGTATTGGGCGAGTGGCGGTAGGTGCGCAGGCTCTGCCCGTCCACCCAGGCGTTGGAGAGCGCGTTGATGATTTCATCGCGCGTGCCACCCATCATCTGCGTGACGACGGCGGTGGACGCGACCTTCACCAGCACCACGTGATCGAGGCCCACGCGGTTGAAGCTGTTCTCGAGCGCGATCACGCCCTGGATCTCGTGCGCCTTGATCATGGCGGTGAGCACGTCGCGCAGGGTCAGTGGGCTCTTGCCCTGCGCGAGGTTGGTACGGGACAGCCAATCGGCGGTAGCGAGGATGCCACCGAGATTGTCGGACGGGTGACCCCACTCGGCGGCGAGCCAGGTGTCGTTGAAATCCAGCCAGCGGATCATCGTCCCGATATTGAACGCTGCGGTAACCGGGTCGAGCTGGTGCGGCGTTCCGGGCACCCGGGCGCCATTCGGCACGACCGTGCCGGGAACGACGGGGCCGAGCAGCTTGGTGCAGGCGGGATACTCGAGGGACTCGAGGCCGCAACCGAGCGTGTCCATCAGGCACAGCCGCGCCGTGTCGTACGCCTCGCGGCTCTTGATAGGGTAGCGCGAGACGTAATCTGCGATGTCCGTCAGGACCTTGTCGGGGCGGGGACGGACGTTGGATACGGGCGCGCTCATAGGCCACGGAACCACTCGAGAAGGCGGAATTCCTCGAATACCTCCCAGACCAGGAATGCCCACAGGAACCACATGTTGCTCAACAGGCCGGCGCGGAAGCGCCGCGGGACGACGGTCCACGTTTCCGGTTCGTGGAAATTCGACCACCGCGGAATCCAGCGCGGCGTGACCGCGCAGTAGCGCGTGAAAGCCTCGCCGAACTGCTCTGTCAGTCTTGCCTCCTCGCGGCGTACGACGGACGGATAGAAGGCCAGGAAGCCGAGCGCAAGCAACGCCGCGAGGAAGGGATTCTCGATCGCCAGGCCGAAACCGACCGCGCCGACGAAATTGAACAGGTAGAGCGGATTGCGTACGACGGAATAGGGTCCCTCGGTCAGCAGCACCTCGTTCTTGAAGCCCGAGATGTAGGACAGGCACCACAGGCGGCCCAGGGCCGCGGCGGAGAGCAGGACGAAGCCCAGGAGCTCCAGGAACTCCAGCGCCGCCTGGGAGAAGAACGCGGGCGAGGGCACGAGCACCGCGTAGACGAATACGAGGACGACTGCCACCCTCGACCAGGCGATGCGATGGCTGTGGAATGAAATTGACTTGGTGATCACGGATGCACCCGGAGGCGAGCGAGCCTCACTCAGCGCTGGTCAATCGGCACGAACTGGCGCGGCTCGGGGCCGGTGTAGACGGCGGTGGGGCGGATGATCTTGTTGTCGATGCGCTGCTCGATGACGTGCGAGGCCCAGCCGCTGGTGCGCGCGATCACGAATATGGGCGTGAACATCGGCGTGGGCACGCCCATGCGGTGGTAGGAGACGGCGGAGAACCAGTCGAGGTTCGCGAACATCTTCTTCTCGCGCATCATCACCGCCTCGATGCGGTCGGCGATCTCGAACATCTCCATCTCGCCGGCGTCTTCCGAGAGCCGGCGCGCCACTTCCTTGATTACGACGTTGCGCGGGTCGGCAATCGTGTAGACCGGGTGACCGAAGCCGATCACGACTTCCTTGTTGCCGATTCGCGCGACGATGTCGCGCTCGGCGGCCCCGGGTGATTCGTAGCGGTTCATCACCTCGAACCCGACTTCGTTCGCGCCGCCGTGCTTCGGACCCTTGAGGGCTCCGATCGCGCCGGTGACCGCCGAGTACATGTCGGAGCCGGTTCCGGCGACCACGCGCGCGGCGAAAGTGGAGGCGTTGAACTCGTGCTCCGCGTAGAGGTTGAGGGAGGTGTGCATGGCGCGCACCCACAGCGGCTTCGCCGGCTTCCCGTGCAGCAGGTGCAGGAAGTGCCCGCCGATGGAATCGTCACCGGTTTCGACTTCGATGCGCCGCTTGTCGCGGCTGTAGTGATGCCAGTAGAGCAGCATGGATCCGAACGAAGCCATCAGGCGGTCCGCGATATCGCGCGCGCCGGCCATGTTGTGGTCATCTTTCTCGGGAGCGACCGTGCCCAGGGCCGAGCAGCCGGTGCGCAGCACGTCCATCGGATGCGCAGACGCCGGAATCTGCTCCAGCACTGTCTTAACCGGCGCCGGGAGCCCGCGCCGGGATTTCAACCTGGTTTTGTAGGCGGCGAGCTCCGCCCGGTTGGGCAGCTTCTCGTGCACCAGCAGGTACGCGATCTCCTCGAACTCGCACTGGTCGGCGATATCGAGGATGTCGTAACCGCGGTAATGCAGGTCGTTGCCGCTGCGCCCGACGGTGCACAGCGCCGTGTTCCCCGCCGCCACGCCCGACAGGGCGACCGATTTCTTGGGCTTCGCCCCTGCCTGCGCTTCGCTCATACTGGTCTAGAATCTTGACGCAAAGGCGCAAAGCCGCAAAGGTACGACACAATAAATTCTCCATTCATCCTGCGTGTTCGCGGCCCTGCGGCGAGATTTGTGCCGCAAGAATTGAGCATTGACACGAGAGTGTGAAGTCGCAAGGGAGAAAGGGCCAAGTTGTTTTTCATTTTTATTTCGTATTTCTTTGCGCCTTTGCGGCTTTGCGTCGAGAGGTTCAACCCAGCAAATGGCGGATCGAGTCGCGCTCTTCGTGCAGCTCCTTCAGCGTCGCCTGCATGCGGGCGCGGCTGAAATCGCTGACGTCTAGACCCTTGACGATCTTGTACTGGCTATTCTTGCAGATCGCCGGGTAGCCGTAGATCACGCCTTCCGGAATCCCGTAGCTGCCGTCGGAGGGCATGCCCATGCTGACCCAGTCGCCGGGACGCGTGCCGCGGATCCAGTCGCGCACGTGCTCGATCGCGGCATTCGCCGCGCTCGCAGCGGAAGACAAACCGCGCGCTTCGATGATGGCGGCCCCGCGTTTCTGGATGGTGGGGATGAACTGGCCCTCGAGCCAGGCCTGGTCGTCGATCAGCGGCCAGACTTTCTTGCCGTCCGCCGTGGCCTGGAAGAGGTCGGGATACTGCGTCGCCGAGTGATTGCCCCAGACCGTCATCTTCTTCACGCTGGCGACGGGCTTGCTGACCTTCTGCGCGACCTGGCTGATCGCCCGATTGTGGTCGAGCCGCATCATGCTCGAGAAATTGGATGGCTTGAGCGCCGGCGCGCTCTTCATCGCTATCAGGCAGTTGGTATTGGCGGGGTTACCCACCACGAGGACCTTGACCTTGCGGCTGGCGACCTCGGACAGCGCGCGGCCTTGCGGGGTGAAGATCCTGCCGTTGGCCTCGAGCAGGTCCTTGCGCTCCATTCCCGGACCGCGCGGACGGGCGCCGACGAGCAACGCGACGTCCACGTCCTTGAACGCCACCATCGGGTCGGCGCTCGGCACCATGCCGTGCAGCAGCGGGAAGGCGCAGTCGTCGAGCTCCATCATGACGCCCTTGAGCGCTTTTTGCGCCTTCTCGTCGGGAATCTCGAGCATCTGCAGGATGACCGGCTGATCGCGCCCGAGCATTTCGCCGCTGGCGATCCGGAACAGCAGGCTGTAGCCGATCTGGCCGGCGGCGCCGGTGACGGCGACGCGCATGGGTCGTTTCATCGAAGGACTCCCGGGGCGCCTATTTTGCGAAGAAGATCACAACGTGGAAGACGGGCGGGTCGCCCGCCAAACCGGCAGATGATACTAGAACGGCACGCCGCGGTGACAGGGCGGCACGCGGCGCTGCGCGACGCGGAAACGCGCTGACGCGGTGCACCCAAAACTGCTAGAATTCATAGACTAATTACCACTTTAGCTTCGCGCCGTTACCCGACCGCACGCTCCCGCAAACCGGCACCGCAAGTTCCCAGCAGAACACGGCGAGAAATGCCCCTAGCGAGACCCAAGTACCTCAACCTGATGCAGATCCGGCTGCCGTTGCCGGGGCTGGTTTCGATCCTGCACCGCATCAGCGGGGCGGCGCTGTTCCTGTTCATCCCGTTTCTGCTGGTGCTGTTCGAGGCGAGCCTGCAGTCTCCGCAGAGTTTCGCGCGCTTCAAGCTGCTGCTTTCGTACTGGGTGGTGAAGCTGATCGTGATCGGCCTGGTGTGGGCGTACCTGCACCACCTGTGCGCGGGCATCCGCCACCTGGCCCTCGATCTGCACTACGGAACCGATCTGCCGGCGGCGCGCGCCACGAGCTGGGCCGTGCTTGCCATCAGCACAGGGCTGACTCTGGTCGTCGTGGTGATGATGATATGGTGAAGCGCGAGGTCGTCGGAGCCCATTACGGCCTGCGCGACTGGATCGCGCAGCGTGTGACCGCCGTGGTCATGGTCATCTACACCGTGATCATCCTGTCGGCGCTGGCCGGCCTGCCGAAGATCGACTACTACCAGTGGCTCGTGCTGTGGCAAACGCCGCTCGTCCAGTACGCCACGGTCCTGTTCATGGCGAGCCTGCTGATCCACGCCTGGATCGGCGTGCGCAATATCTTCATGGATTACATCAAGGACCCGGCGCTGCGCCTGACGCTCTACGTGCTCGTGATCGGCGCGCTGCTGTGGTACGCCGTCTGGTCGGTACAGCTGCTGTGGGCGCTGTAGATGGCGCTGCCTGTTCGTACCTTTGATGCAGTTGTGGTCGGCGCCGGCGGCTCCGGAATGCGCGCCGCGCTGGAGCTTGCACGCGCGGATCTGCGGGTCGCGGTCCTGTCCAAGGTGTTTCCGACGCGCTCGCACACCGTGGCGGCCCAGGGCGGGGTGGCGGCATCGCTCGGCAACATCGAGGAGGACAACTGGCACTGGCACATGTACGACACGGTCAAGGGTTCCGACTACCTCGGCGACCAGGACGCGATCGAGTTCATGTGCCGCAAGGCGAACGAGGTCGTTTACGAGCTCGAGCACTTCGGCATGCCGTTCGACCGGGTCGCGGGCGGCAGGATTTACCAGCGGCCGTTCGGCGGCCATATGCGGGAGTACGGCAAGTCTCCGGTGCCGCGCGCCTGCGCTGCGGCCGATCGCACCGGGCACGCGCTGCTGCACACGCTCTACCAGGCGAACCTCAAGGCACATACCCACTTTTTCGTCGAATGGATGGCGCTCGACCTGATCCGCGACCGGGAAGGAACGGTATTGGGCGTCACCGCGCTGGAGATGGAAACCGGCGAGGTGATGATCCTGCAGGCGAAATCCACGATCTTCGCCACAGGGGGGGCTGGCCGTATCTTCTCGGCCAGTACCAATGCCTTCATCAACACCGGCGACGGCCTCGGCATGGCGGCGCGCGCCGGCATCCCGCTGCAGGACATGGAGTTCTGGCAGTTCCATCCGACCGGCGTGGCGGGAGCGGGCGTGCTCATTACCGAAGGCGTGCGGGGGGAGGGCGGCTATCTCCTCAACAAGAACGGCGAGCGTTTCATGGAGCGCTACGCGCCGAACGCCAAGGATCTCGCGAGTCGCGACGTGGTCTCGCGGGCGATGGCGACCGAGATCAAGGAGGGCCGCGGCGCAGGCAAGGACGGCGACTGCATCCTGCTCAAGCTCGATCACCTGGGCGAAGAGACGATAAGCAAGCGGCTGCCGGGCATCCGCGAGATAGCGAAGAAATTCGCCAACGTGGATCCGGTAAGGGAGCCGATTCCCGTGGTCCCGACCTGCCACTATCAGATGGGGGGAATTCCAACGAACTACCACGGACAGGTCGTGGCGCCGAAAAACGGAAACTCCGAGGCCGTCGTGCCCGGTTTTTACGCGGCGGGCGAGTGTTCCTGCGTGTCGGTGCACGGAGCAAACCGGCTGGGGTGCAACTCGCTGCTCGATCTCCTGGTGTTCGGCAAGGCCGCCGGCGAGCAGGTGATCCGGGACATCAAGGCCGATGGCAGGGCCCAGCCTGCCATGCCCAAAGACGCCGGCGACCCCGCCCTGGCGCGGCTCGCGCGGCTCGATACCCAGAAGGGCGGCGAGCGCGTTGCCGACGTCGGTGCCGACATGCGCCGCATCATGCAGCTCCACTGCGGCGTGTTCCGCTTCCCCGACCTGCTGGTCGAGGGCGTGAAGAAAATGCGGGAAGTCGCCGGCCGCTGCGCCCGCACCGAGATCCAGGACAAGAGCAAGACCTTCAATACGGCGCGGGTCGAGGCGCTCGAGCTCGACAACCTGGTCGAGACCGCCGTCGCGTCGCTGACGTCGGCGGAAGCGCGCAAGGAAAGCCGCGGCTCGCACGATCGCGCCGACTACCCCAAGCGCGACGACGCGAACTGGATCAAGCACACGCTGTGGTACAAGGAGGGCAACCGCCTCGCCTACAAGCCGGTGCACACCAAGCCGCTTTCGGTCGAGCCGTTCGAGCCCAAGGCCAGGGTTTACTAAGGCGTGATTAGTGAATAGTGATTGGTGAATGGAAAACAGCGTGACCCGCGCGGACCCAGGCCCAATCACGAATCACCAATCACCAATCACGCATTTTCGGAGCACATAATGCGATTCTCGATCTACCGCTACAACCCCGAAGACGGCGGCAAGCCGCGCATGCAGGCCTACGACGTCGCGCTCGAGCCTACCGACCGCATGCTGCTCGACGCCCTGGTGCGGATCAAGGCGCACGACGACACGCTCGCGTTCCGGCGCTCCTGCCGCGAGGGGGTATGCGGCTCTGACGGGATGAACATCAACGGCAAGAACGGGCTCGCCTGCGTCACCCGGATCGCCGACCTCAAGGAGCCGGTGGAGATCCGGCCCTTGCCCGGACTGCCGGTCGTGCGCGACCTGATCGTGGACATGTCCCAGTTCTTCAAGCAGTACCACTCGGTCAAGCCGTACCTGGTGAACAACGACCCGCCGCCGGAAAAGGAACGCCTGCAATCGCCCGAAGAGCGCGAGGAACTGAACGGCCTCTACGAGTGCATCCTGTGCGCCTGCTGCTCGACGGCGTGCCCTTCGTTCTGGTGGAATCCCGACAAGTTCGTGGGGCCGGCGGGGCTGCTGCAGGCCTACCGCTTCATCGCCGACACGCGCGACCAGGCGACGAACGAGCGGCTCGACAACCTCGAGGACCCGTACCGCCTGTTCCGCTGCCACTCCATCATGAACTGCGTGGACGTGTGCCCGAAGGGGCTCAATCCCACGCGCGCGATCGGCAAGATCAAGGACCTCCTGGTCAAGCGGACCGTTTAGGAATTCGTAAGCTTTGCCTCACGAATTCCTGAATGGGATTTCTCGGATGGGGGGATTGAGGGTATTGGGGACAGGTCATGGCAGACGAGAGGATCTGGCAGCGATGATGCATGTGCTGTTGTCTTGTGTCAGGAATTCGCCGGGTGAAACCCTGGCGAATTCCTAGGTCGACCGTATGGGCGATCTCGACCGCGTACGCTGGCGCTGCCGTCGGGGACTCCTCGAGCTCGACCTTCTCCTGAAGGGGTTTCTCGAGCGGAGCTACGACCGGCTGGGGTCGGAGGAACGAGCCGTGTTCGTGGAGCTGCTCGAGCAGGCCGACAACGATTTGCTCGACCTCGCGATGGGGCGGACGGAGCCGGCGCCCCGCTACCGGTCGGTGGTCGAAATGCTGCGCGCTGCCTGAAACCGGCGCCGGCGCGGTAAGGTGCGGGAACGGCGCAAGCCGCGTGGAAGTCTTAACTACTAGAGCCGGTCTCAGAAACAGCCACAGAATCACACGGAATCACGCGGACGAGAACTAACCTGTTGACGGCCCCGTAGTAATTTGGGAAGTTCTGTGTAGTTCTGTATGTTTCCGTGGCTGAAGTGGTTTTTGAGATAGCTTCTAGACACTGGGGAGATCGGCAATGGCGGAAAAACTCGCGACCCTGACCTTCACCGACGGCACGCCGCCGGTCGATTTTCCGGTCCTGACCGGCAGCGTCGGACCGGACGTGATCGACGTGCGCGCGCTCTACGCCAAGACCGGCAAGTTCACCTACGACCCCGGCTTCATGTCCACGGCGAGCTGCCGCTCCAGGATCACCTACATCGACGGCGACAAGGGGATACTCCAGTACCGCGGCTATCCCATCGAGCAGCTCGCCGAGCACTGCAGCTTCCTGGAAGTCGCATACCTCATCTGGAACGGCGAGCTCCCCAACAAGAAGCAGCTCGACGAGTTCGTGGACATCGTGACGCATCACACGATGGTGCACGAGCAGCTCGGCCGCTTCTATTCCGGCTTCCGCCGCGACGCGCACCCGATGGCGGTGCTGTGCGGCGTGGTGGGCGCGCTGTCGGCGTTCTACCATGACTCGATCAACATCCACGACGAGAGGAGCCGCGAGATCTCGGCGTACCGCCTGATCGCGAAGCTGCCGACGATCACGGCGATGACCTACAAGTACAACACCGGCCAGCCGTTCATGTACCCGAAGAACGCGCTGTCGTACGTGGACAACTTCCTCTACATGATGTTCGGCACGCCGTGCGAGGAGTACAAGGCCAGCCCGGTGCTGTCGCGCGCCG
>JBIOVQ010000284.1:0-8656 GCA_044867805.1 Burkholderiales bacterium
TCCTGCTTCTCGATCCCCTTCAGCTCGACCAGCCGCTTCCAGCGGGCTATCTCGCGTTCGACGCGCGCGCGCATTTCCTCCGGCGTGGACGGCGTCGGCAGGCCGCCCAGGTCGGCGATCCGCTGACGCACGTCCGGAAGCTCGAGGATCGCTCTCAGCTCCGCGTTGAGGCGGTCGATGGCGGCGCGCGGCGTGCCGGGCGCCGCGGCGAGGCCGAGCCACGAGGTGAGCTCGACGGCCGGCAGGGTCTCGGCGATCGTCGGCACGTCGGGCAGGGCGGGATGGCGCGCGGTTGATGACACCGCAAGCGGCCGGATCTTCCCGGCCCGCACTTGCGGGAACGCGGCGGTGGCCGTCTCGATCAGCACGTCGACCCTGCCGCCCAGCGCGTCCACCAGCGCCGCCGACGAGCCCCGGTACGGCACGGCGAGCATCGTCGTGCCCGCCTCGCTGTTGATCCACTCGCCCGCGAGGTGCACCAGGCTCCCGGGGGACATCGCGTAGGAAATCCTGCCCGGCGCCGCCTTCGCTCGCGCCAGCAGGTCGGGAAACGAGCTGACCGGCGAGGCCGGCACGACCGACACCACGAGCGGATAGGCGACCACGGTGCCCACCATCGCGAAATCCTGCAGCGGGTCGTAAGGGAGGGCGCGCCTCATCGCGGCGTGGGTGGGATGAGCGCCGGTAAGCAGCGCCAGCGTGTGGCCGTCGGGCGGCGATTTTGAAAGGGCCTCGTTGGCGATGATCCCTCCCGCCCCGGTCTTCTGCTCCACCACGACCGGTTGGCCGAGCCGCTCCGCGAGCTTGGGCGCGAGCATCCGGCTCACCAGATCGGCGCCCGAGCCCGGCGGGCCGCCGACCAGGAAGCGCATCGGGCGGGCCGGATAGCTTTGTGCCTGCACGGGCGGTGCCGCCGATCCCAGCAGCGTCAAAGCGCCCAGCCAGAGGATCGCTGCGGTTCGCGTTCCTGAGTGCATCATCGTGATGGTCACCTACGCGCCGATTCTATTCCAGCGCGGCGTAGAATAGGCGAGTTGCCTAACGGCCGAAGTCGAAAGTCGGAAGGCGGAAGTCGAAAGGGTCTTCCGTCATTGCGTCACTGCATCACTCATGCTATTCCCCACCACCCTCGTCGGCAGCTACCCGCAGCCCGCCTGGCTGATCGACCGGAAGAGGCTCGCCGGGCGGTTTCCGCCGCGGGTGCGGGCGAAGGAATTGTGGCGCGTGCCCGAAGAGCGGCTCGCCGAGGCGCAGGACGATGCGACGCGGCTCGCGATACGCGCGCAGGAGCAGGCGGGACTCGACATCATTACCGACGGCGAGATCCGCCGCGAGAGCTATTCGAACCGCTTCGCCACGGCGCTCGAGGGCGTGGACATCGACAATCCCGGCAGCGCGCTCGACCGCTCCGGCCATCCCAATCCCGTGCCGCGCATTGTCGGGAAGATCCGGCGCAGGCATCCGGTTGAAGTCGAGGACGTCAAATTCCTGCGCGCGTGCACGAAGAAGCCGATCAAGATGACCGTGCCGGGGCCCTTCACCATGTCTCAGCAGGCTCAAAACGACTTCTACCCGGGCGCCGAGGCTGCGGCGATGGACTACGCCGCCGCCGTGAACGAGGAGATCCGCGATCTGTTCGCCACGGGCGCCGACATCGTGCAGGTGGACGAGCCTTACATGCAGGCGCGGCCCGAAAAGGCGCGCGAGTACGGGCTGAGAGCGCTCAACCGCGCGCTCGAAGGGATCGACGGCACGACCTGCGTGCACATCTGCTTCGGCTACGCCGCCATCATCCACCAGCGGCCGTCGGGCTACTCGTTCCTCAGCGAGCTGGCGGGCTGCACCTGCAAGCAGGTCTCGATCGAGACGGCGCAGTCCAACCTCGACTGCTCGGTGCTGAAGGCGCTGCCCGGGAAGAAGATCCTGCTGGGCGTGATCGATCTCAACGACATGAACGTCGAGACGCCGACAACGGTCGCCACGCGCATCCGCCGGGCGTTGCCTTACGTGAGGGCGGAGGACATCGTCGTCGCGCCCGACTGCGGCATGAAGTACCTGCCGCGCGAGGTCGCGTTCGGCAAGCTGTGCGCGATGGTCGAAGGCGCGGCGATCGTTCGCCGCGAGCTGGAAGGAAAAGCGTGATTTGTGATTCGTGAATCGTGATTCGACTGGCAACACCCACTTCCAGTCTTCCCCTCCTGCCTTAGGGTGAGGCGGGGTTTCGAAGAAGGTGCCTGCGCACCTTCTAGCCGCCGAACGCCGCCTCTGGTGGCTCGCCGGGCGGGGTCGCCTGAAAAGATTTCGGGGGCGGTGGGATTCTGAGGGCGCAGGACGAAGAATCGGTCCCCTCCTGCCTGAGGAGGGGTCGCACAGCGTAGCGGCGGGGGTGGTGGGAGTCGAATCACAAATCACAGCATCCCCTCCTGCCCGAGGAGGGGTGGCGGCGATTGCCGCCGGGGTGGTGGGAGCCGAATCACCAATCACGCAGTACAAGAAAAAGGGCGGCCGAAGCCGCCCTTTTTCGTAACCCCCTCCCAACCCTCCCCCTTGTCAAGGGGGAGGGAAGGGGTAGGGGTTAGTAACGGTCCGCCTGGCTGCCGATCACTCCGCCGATCACCGCGCCGATCACGGTCCCTGCGGCCTGGTCGCCCGGGTCGCCGCTGTGGCTGCCGATCGCCGCGCCGATGAGGGCGCCGCCGAGCGTGCCGAGCACGGCCCCGTTCGCATGCACCGGATAGACCGGCGCCGCGTGGTAGACCGGCCTGTGAACCACGACCGGCCGGCGGTGGACGTAAACCGGACGTTGCACGACCACCGTGCGCCGCACCACGACCGGCTCGCGGACGACCACCGTGCGCGTCACCGTGGGATGGCGGTGCCTGACCACCACCCGGTCATGGTGATGGCGATAGCCGTGTGCCGGGGCCCAGCGCGGCGGGTCGGCAAAAGCCGGCGCTGCCGCGATAAGCAACGTGCCGAATGCCAAAGTGCCGAAAGTCATCTTCGCGTTCATGGCATGCTCCTTTCGATCAAGTCATTCGGAAATGGTTGACGCTCCATTTCCGCCATCCATTTCCCCTCTCCCCTCGGGAGAGGGGGAAGGGGTGAGGGACCGAGCGCCCTCGAGCTATAAACCGCTCGGTATTGCCTGCGTCCACAATAACGCCCGGTGGCCGGCCAAGGCTACGGGGAAAGTGCAACAGTCTGTAAACGGTGTAACAGGGACGAAACAGGGGTAGAAGTTTGCAGTTTGCAGTGGGCAGTTTGCAGATAACTGCCAACTTTTTGGCAGTGTGCAGTGGGCAGCTTGCGGCTACTGCCCACTGACTACTGCCAACTTAGTTTCAGGCGGGCCGCTGGCCGCGGTGGCCGTGACGTCCATGCCCCCGGCGGGGCGTCAGCATGTCGTCCGCGATCGCCTTCTGCTCGGCTGAAAGCGCCGCATACAGGGGCTTCGCGGCGGCAACGACTTCGCTGAGGCGCTGGGCATGCGTGGCTGCCATCTGCTGGCGGCGCTCCAGGCGCTCCACGGCGGTCAGCCGCTCCTGCGGGCGCTTGCCGTCGCGCATGGCCTTCAGGCGCTCGTCGGCCGCCTTGGCGTGCCGGCGGGTCACATCGGCGAAGGCGTTCCATTGCGCTTCCTGCTCTGCGGTGATCTTCAGCGCCGTCTTCGCCTGCGCGAGGCGCGCTTCGACCCGCTCGCTGGGGAGCCGGAATTCGCGGTTGCCATGATCCGCCCGCTGCGCCTGGCTCTTCTGTGACGCGTCGGGCGTCGTTGCCTGGGCCGCCGCCAGGGGCGCCGCGGCGGCGAGCGCCAGCGAAACGAGGGTAGTAGTAACCAGCTTGCTCATGTCCATCTCCTGAGGTTGAAGAGACCCCCGGTGCGGGGGCCTGCATTTCTCAGAACGCGCGACGCGCGCGGCCGTTCGCAGGGAAGATGTAACACTTTGTTAAGTTGACAGTTGGCAGTTATCAGTTGGCAGTAACTGCAAACTGCCCACTGCACACTGCCCACTCGTCAAAGGCGTGTGCCGCCCGGCAGCGCTCTGAAGCGGACCGGCATGAGCTCCGTCTCGGTGACCTGGCCGTCCGCCGCCTTGCGCAGGAGGACCAGGACCTGCGCGCCTTCGGCGGGCCCGACCGGAGCGACCAGCCTTCCGCCCGGCTTGAGCTGCTCGATCAGGGCCGTGGTGACATCGGGGATCGCCATGCGGACGAGGATGGCGTCGTAGGGAGCGCCCGGGCGCCAGCCGTAGTAGCCGTCGGCGACGTTGACCTTGGCGCCGCCGTAGCCGAGCCGCTTCAACGTGCGGCTGGCGGCCTGCGCCACCTTGGGGTCGAACTCGACGCTGTAAACGTCGGGCGTCATCTCCGCGAGGATCGCCGTGTGATAGCCGCCGCCGACGCCGACTTCGAGCACCCGCTCGCCGTGCTTGATCGCGAGCAGGTCCGTCATCATGGCGACGAGCGAGGGCTGCGAGATCGTCGAATCGGGGCCGGGCCCGACGGTCAGGGGCCGGTCGAGATAGGCGTAGGGGCGCAGGTCCGGCGGCGCGAATTCCTGGCGCGGCACCTTGCCCATCGCCGCGATCACCCTTCGGTCTATGGCCCGCCCGCCGGATTGCCTGCGCTGGTGATTCACGCCCTTCTCGATCGCCTCGGCCAGGAGGCGGCGCATTTCCACGAATTCCGGCAGCTCCGCCGCCAGCGCCGGCGCGGCGGCTGCGAGCGCCAGCACCGCCGCCGCGGCGAGAAGTTTGCAGTGTGCAGTTTGCAGTGTGCAGTTACTGCCAACTGGCAACTGCCAACTGTCAACTCTCGTTAGAGCTTCCATGACGCAAACCCGCATCCCACGTACACGTCGGGGATCGGGTCGTACTTGATGAGCTCGAAGCCGCGCCCGCGCGCGGCGCCGTGCGCGGCGACCCAGTTGCGCACCTCGGCCGCGCCGTTGCCGGCGCCGGCGAGCCGGTCGTTGAGGAAGCCTAGCAGGCCCGCCGGGTCCCCGGTCTCGAAGCGGCGCAGGCATTCGCGGTCGAATGCCTCGTCGATTCGTCCCATGTCGGGCTCGCCGATGGAGTGGCTCAGGCCGCCGGTGGCGAGCACCGCCACGCGCAGCTTGCCGGGATAGGTCGCGACGGCTTCCGCCAGCATCGAGCCCCATGCGTAGCAGCGCTTGACGCTGGGATGCGGCGGCTCGAGATCGTTCAGCACGATGGGAACGATGGGCGGCAGGGGGTCGAGGCCGGCCTTCCACAACGGGATGCAGAAGCCGTGGTCGAGGGCGAGCCGGTACGAGACCGAGGGCTCGAAGTCGCGCTCGAACGCGGTCCGGACGATATGGTTCGCGAGCTGCGGGTGCCCCGCGAGCGTACGGTGCGGGAATGCCTTGAGCCAGGGCTCGGGCGGTCCGTCATGCGTCTCGCCCACGCCGACGCAGATGCCGGGCAGGTTGTCTATGAAAAAATTGACCCAATGGTCGGGCGAGATCTCGATCAGCACGTCGGGCCGCGCGGCCTTGATGCGCCGCCCGAGCTCGGTGAACGCCGCGGTGAGGCTCTCCTTCGGCGCGGCCCCGAGAGTGGGCCAGCTGCGCACGATCATGGGACCGTGGCTGGAGGCGAAGACGCCGACGAGCTCAGCCATGACAAGAACCTATCTCAAAAATCAAGACGGAATTTAGCCGCAGATAAACGCCGATTAACGCCGATAAAAATCCAAAGGATGGCGAGTATTCCCAAGATACAGAACTGCATCCAGCAACAATCAAAAAGATTCGACTCTTCTTTTGAGTTTTCATCTGCGTTCATCTGCGTTCATCTGCGGCTTTCTTGAACCTGCGCCGCTCGCCCTGATCCGGCGCAGGAAATCGTCTTCCGGCATGCCCGACATGTGAAAGTAGAACCTCAGCAGGTACGGATTCACCAGCTTCGATAGATAGGCCACGTCATCGCGTTCGACCGCCGCCCGCACCTCCGGCTTCAGGGCGTAGCGGCCCAGCACCTGCGCGCGGTTCGCGCGGTACTCCTCCGCCGCCGGCGGGCTTTGCAGGTCGAAGAACAGCTTGGAGAGCCAGTAATCACGCATCTCGATTCGGAGTTTACAGTTGGCAGTTGTCAGTTGGCAGCAACTGCAAACTGCCCACTGCAAACTGCACACTTGGCATCGGTTACCATTCTAATCCACTCCGCCCGCCCCGCTTCCACAATATGACCGACCCGAATCCCACGAGCGCCGCAGCGCCAGCCGCGGGCGCGGCGCTTTCCTTCGGGGCGCTGCGCCAGCCCGGGTTCCGGACCTACTGCGTCACCACGGCGCTCGCCATGATGGCGGACAACATCGAGCACGTCATCAGCTACTGGGTCATCTTCGAGAAATTCCGGTCACCCGCGCTCGCCGGCTTCGCGGTGCTGTCCCACTGGCTGCCGTTTCTGCTGTTCTCGGTCTATTTCGGCGCGTTCGCCGACCGCTACGACTCCCGGCGGATCATCCAGGTGGCGATGCTGCTGTTCATGGGCGTATCCGCGGCGTGGGCATTGCTGTTCGTGACGGATGCGATCGAAATGTGGCACGCAGCGGTGCTCCTCGTCATCCACGGCATGGCCGGCGTGCTGTGGGCGCCCGCCAGCCAGGTGCTGATCCACGACATCGTGGGGCGGGAGCACATCGTGAGCGCGGTGCGGCTCAATGCGACCACGCGGCAGCTCGGCATATTTCTGGGCCCGGCGGTGGGCGGGGGGCTGATGCTGCTGCTGGGTCCGGCGGCGGGCCTGCTCGCGAACGTCCTCATCTACCTGCCGCTGGTCGTGTGGCTCTGGAAGGCGCCCTTCGGCGCGGAGCAGCGCCGCGAGCACGCAGCAGCGGCGCGGTCGGGCTGGTTCGCCGACGCCGCCGCTGCGCTGCGGGAAGTGTCGGGCAACCGTACCCTCCTGTCCATGATGCTGCTGGCCGGGGTATCGTCGCTGCTGGTGGGCAACGCCTTCCTGGCCCAGATGCCGGAATACGCGCACGATCTCCACGCCGGCGAGGCCGATACTTCGTACGCGGTGCTGCTCTCGGCCAACGCGGCCGGGGCGCTCACGGCCGGCCTGATACTGGAGAGCCGGGTGCTGCTCCAGGCCCGGCCGCGGACCGCGATCGTGCTCGCCATCGTGTGGTGCGCCAGCGTGGCGGGCTTTGCCGTGACCACGAGCTATCCGCTGGCCGTCGCGCTGATGTTCATCACGGGTTTTCTCTACCTCGCGTTCGTCTCGATGGCGCAGGCGCTGGTCCAGCTCGAAGCGCCGGCCCACCTGCGCGGCCGGCTGATCGGGCTGTTCCACATGTCGCACAACGGCTTCCGCGCCTTCAGCGGCGTGACCGTCGGCATACTCGGGGCGCTGATCGGGATACACTGGTCGCTCGCGCTGTCAGCGCTGGTGCTGCTTGCCGTCATCATGGCGCTGCTGGCGTTCTCCGTCCGCCAGCAGCGCGCTAAAGCGTGACTGATGAAGCGTGACTGGTACTGCGTGACTGATGAGGCGTGACTGATAGGGCGAGTCTTACTCCTTCGTTGCTCGAATCACGAATCACAAATCACGAATCACGAATCACGCTCTTATGCGAAATATCGGTCCCTTCGATTATGTAATCGCCGGCGCGGGCACGGCCGGCTGCGTGCTGGCCAACCGCCTCAGCGCGGACCCCGGGGTATCGGTATTGCTGCTGGAGGCGGGCGGCAAGGACGACTGGATCTGGATCCACATCCCGGTCGGCTATCTCTACTGCATCGGCAACCCGCGCACCGACTGGTGCTACAAGACGGAGGCCGAGCCGGGGCTCAACGGCCGCGCGATCAACTATCCGCGGGGCAGGGTGCTGGGCGGCTCGTCCTCGATCAACGCCATGCTCTGCCTGCGCGGCCAGTCGCGCGACTACGACGAGTGGGCGCAGGTCACGGGCGATGCCGGCTGGGCCTGGCGCAACGTGCTGCCCGTCTTCATGGATACCGAGGACCACTGGCGCGGAGCGGACGAGAAGCACGGCGCAGGCGGGGAGTGGCGCGTCGAGACGCCGCGCACGAAGTGGGACATTATCGAGTCCTTCCGCGAGGCAGCGCTCGAGTCCGGCATTCCCCGTACCGACGACTTCAACCGCGGCGACAACGAGGGCGTTGCTCGCTTCGAGGTAAACCAGAGGAACGGCGTGCGCTGGAACGCCTCGAAGGCCTTCCTCAGGCCGGCGCTGAAGCGTCCCAATCTCACCGTTGTGACCGGCGCGCTGGTGAGGAAGCTCCGCCTGGACGGCCGGCGCGTTCTGGGCGTGGAGTTCGAGCAGGGCGGCGAGGCGGTCTTCGCGGGCGCGCGGCGGGAGACCATCCTGTCCGCGGGCGCGATCGGCAGTCCCCAGATCCTGCAGCTCTCTGGAATCGGCCCGGGCGCGCTGCTGCAGAAGCACGGCATCCCCGTGGCGCACGAACTGCCGGTCGGCGAGAACCTCCAGGACCACCTCCAGCTGCGCATGGCGTTCAAGGTGAAGAATGCCGTCACGCTCAACACGATGCTCCATTCCTGGTGGGGCAAGGCGAAGATCGGGCTGGAGTACCTGCTGTTCCGCACCGGCCCGATGACCATGCCGCCGTCGCAGCTGGGCGCGTTCGTGAAGTCGGACCCGTCGC
>JBIOVQ010000285.1:0-5051 GCA_044867805.1 Burkholderiales bacterium
GGCGTGCGGATCACGTTGACCTTGTGCTTGTCCTTCAGGATCTGCAAGTCTCTCGAGTAGTTGTCTATCCCCGTCCAGTAGTTGGCCGAGTTGGCCGCCTCGGCGCCGTAGCGCAGGATCGCCTGCAGGTCCTTCGGCAGCGAGTTGTACTTCTTCTTGTTGAAGACGATCTCGAAAAACTCCATCGCCTGGTGGAAGCTGCCCATCATGTAGTTCTTGATCGCGTCCTGGGCACCGAAGCGCATGTCGGAGGTCGGGTTGTTGAACTCGAAGGCATCGATCACGCCGCGCTCCAGCGCCGGCATGATTTCACCGCCGGGGAGCTGGGTGACTTTCGTCCCCATCTGCTGGAACAGGTCGGCCGCGAGACCCACCGTGCGGTACTTGAGCCCTTTCAGCCCGGACGCGTCCTTGATCGGCTTCCTGAACCAGCCGAGCGGCTGGGTCGGCATCGGCAGCGCGAAGAACCCGACCACGTCGAGGTTCAGCTTGGCGAGCAGCTCGTTGTACAGCTCGAGGCCGCCGCCGCGGTAGATCCAGGCCATCGTCTGGTGCGCGTCCATGCCGTTGATCGGGCCGGAGCCGAACAGCGACGCCGCCTTCGATTTGCCGTACCAGTACACCGGCACGCTGTGATTGCCGTCGAGCACGCCCTTGCTGGTCGCGTCCATCACCTCGAACGGCTTCACCACCGCGCCCGCAACGAGGTAGTCGATGCGCAGCCTGCCGCCCGCCATTTCGTTGACGCGCGTCACGTATTCCTGGGCCATCTCGTTGAAGATGTCCTTGGCGCCCCAGGCGCCCTGCATCTTGAGCACGATCGGCGACTGGGCCACCGAGATCATCGGGAAGCCGGTGATCGCCGCGCCGGCCGTCGCGGCGGAAGCGCCGGTCAGGAACCTGCGGCGGCCTGCGCTCGCCTTGTCCGCCGGCTGTGGGGTTTTCTTGAGAAATTTCTTGAGCATCGTGTCCTCCATCCTTGTTATGAAGCGGGGGCGATCATATTAGCGGCATTGAGGCAGCGGAGCATCCACCTTGTTTGTTTGAAACTGCGGATTTCGGTATGCGGGAAGCTCTACTACGCTGCGGCAATCCTATACCCCGATACCCCTGAAATCAAGCGCCGCGACCGGGCCTTTCGGGATGGCCAGCTTACAGGAAACTGACACGATCGACGCCTCATCGCGGCCTTACCGTATCGCCGCGGCGGTGGGGGCAGCCGGAACCTGCGCCTTGTGCTTTTCGTTGGGATGCCAGCCGAGGATGGCCAGCATCACGAAGAAGCCGATGACGTAGGCCAGGGCCACGTGCCAGCCGTGCCGGAGCCACGCGCCCACGGATTTTGCTTCCGGGTAAAGATTGGAGAGCGCGACTCCGGCGCTCGATCCGAACCAGATCATGGAGCCGCCGAAGCCGACGGTGTACGCGAGATAGCCCCAGTCGTAGCCGCCCTGCTTCAGCGCGAGCGCGGTCAGGGGAATGTTGTCGAACACGGCCGACAGGAACCCGAGCCCCAGCGATGTCTGCCAGGAAGCGGCCGGCAGCTTCTCCACCGGCATCATGGAGGCGCAGGTGATCAGCGCCAGCAGGAAGAGGCTGCCCTTGAGCGCCTCCGGCAGCAGCGCCCATTCCGGCTTGCGTACGGGCACGCACGCGAAGATCGCGATCCAGACCGCGGCGCCGATGAAAGGGAGGCTGTCCGACAGGTGCGGGAACTTCAGGTTGATCGTGACGTTGGCGCCGATGGCGGCGGCGAGTATCGCGGCGACGATTCCCACCCGGCTCCAGTCCACCTGCAGGTTGAGCGCGGTGTCCTTGACGATAGGCGAGTAACGCTGCTGCTGGAAGGCGGCCGGTATGCCGAACACGACGAGAGCGACGCTGGCGGCGACGAACGCCTCGAGCACGTCCACCGGGCTCACGCCATCTATCCACATCATGGTGGTGGTGGTGTCGCCCACGACGCTCCCGGCGCCGCCGGCGTTGGACGCGGCGACGATCGCGGCGAGGTAGCCGATGTGGACCTTGCCGCGGAACACCGTGCCGGCGATGGTGCCCCCGATCATCGCCGCCGCGATATTGTCGAGAAAACTCGACAGCACGAAGATCATCGCGAGCAGCACGAAAGCGCCCTTCCAGTCGTCCGGCAGGAAGCGCGGCAGTACGGCCGGAATATGGCTCTTCTCGAAATGATTGGACAGGATCGCGAAGCCGAGCAGCAGTCCCAGCAGGTTGGTGAGGATCACCCATTCATGCAGCATGTGCTGGGCGAGGCCGTGGAGACCCGCGCCGTGCTTGAAGCCGGTGAAGCCCAGCTTGTAGGTCGTGATGACCGCGAGGCCAGCGAGCGCGACCTGCAACGTGTGGCGGTGAAACAGGGCGACGCCCAGCAGCGTGATCCCGAACAGCATGAAATCCACCGGGATGCCGAACAGCGCCGGCCCCTCCGGGGCTGCGGCGGTCTGCGCGGCAAGCGCCGCGACCGGGGCGGCCGCGAACAGACACGCAAAGAGATACCGCGCCGGCGTTCGGCGCGCGCTCACTCGTCGGATCATGATTGCTGTGCCCGCGAGCGTTTTAGGAGACGTCAAGCGGCCGCAGGCTCTCTTGATCTGCGTTCATCTGCGTTCATCTGCGGTTCCATACAGGCGGGGCCGCGCGATTCTATCATCCAGGAGTTTGTCGGAAGCAAGTCTGACAAACCCCTAGCGCTTGCCGATCAACTCGAGGAACGATGAGAGCAAATCCATCGGCACCGGGAACACGATCGTTGAGCTCTTGTCCCCTGCGATGCTGCCGAGCGTCTGCAGGTAGCGCAGCTGCATCGCCTGCGGCTGGCGCGCCAGCATTTGTGCCGCCTGCAACAGCTTCTCCGCCGCCTGCAGCTCGCCCTCGGCATGGATTACCTTGGCGCGCCGTGTGCGCTCGGCTTCGGCCTGCTGCGCGATCGCGCGCACCATGGAGGGATCGATGTCGACGTGCTTGATCTCGACGGTGGACACCTTGATGCCCCAGGCGTCGGTGTGCGCGTCGAGGATCTGCTGGATATCGAGATTGAGCTTGTCACGCTCGGCGAGCAACTCGTCGAGCTCGTGCTTGCCGAGCACGGCGCGCAGGGTAGTTTGCGCGAGCTGGCTGGTCGCCTCGAGGAAATTCGCCACCTGGATGATTGCCCTCTGCGCGTCCAGCACGCGGAAATAGATGACGGCGTTCACTTTCACCGAGACGTTGTCGCGCGTAATGACATCCTGGCTCGGCACGTCCATCACCACCGTGCGCAGGTCCACGCGCACCATCTGCTGGATGCCGGGTATGACCACGATGAGTCCAGGGCCCTTCACCCTCCAGAAGCGCCCCAGCAGGAACACCACGCCGCGCTCGTACTCGCGCAGGATGCGCAGCGACGCGAAGACGAGTATGCCGATGAGGATGATTACGCCGCCGACGCCGAGCTGCTCGATCATGACCTATCTCCCTTGGTAAACCCTTATGAAAACAGATCTGCCGCCGATGAACGCCGATAACGCCGGAAAATCTCGACGCAAAGACGCGAAGGCGCAAAGAAAGACAGAAATGAAATAATCTCAACCCTTGATCTCGTATTGTTTTCCCTTTGCGTCTTTGCGCCTTTGCGTCCAGATTCTGTGCAGGGTCTTATCTGTGTTTATCTGCGTTTATCTGCGGTTTCATGGCTGGTTCGCTACGGGTTCTTGTTGTCCGGCTCGACGCGCAGGGTGAGGCCTTCGATGCCGGTCACCCGCAACCTTTCGCCGCCGGCGAGCGGCGCCGAACTCACGACGCGCCAGGTCTCTCCGCGCACCTGCGCCCAGCCTTCGCGCTCGAAGTCGGACAGGGCAGCGCCGCTCGCGCCGATGATCTCGGCGCTCCCGCTGACCACCGGACGGCGCCGCGCCTTGAGCGCGAACCAGACCGTGGCGAAGGTCAATGTCGCGCTCGCCGCGGCGAAGGTCGCTATGAACGAATACGGCAGCCGGTAGCCGGCGGCGATATCGGGGTCGAACAGGATCACCATCCCGATCACCAGCGCGACCACACCCCCTATGCCGAGCGATCCGAAACTAGGCAGGAACGCTTCCGCCACGATGAATGCCAGGCCGAGCACGATCAGCCCCAGCCCCGCGTAGTTGACCGGCAGCAGCTGGAACGCATAGAGCGCGAGCAGCAGGCAGATGGCGCCGACGACCCCCGGCAGCACGTAGCCGGGATTCGAGAACTCGAAGATCAGCCCGTAGATTCCGAGCATCATCAGGATGATTGCGACACTCGGATCGGTGATGACGGCGAGCAGCCGGTTGCGTCAGTCCGGCTCGAGCTGCACGATCGCGGCGCTCTCGGTGTCGAGCGTCCGCTCGACGCCCTGCAGCGTGAGTTTCCTGCCGTGGAGCTGCTTCAGCAGATCGTTGACGTCGCTGGCGACGAGGTCGATCACCTTGCGCTTTCTCGCCTCCTCCGCGGGCAGGCTCGCCGCCTGGCGCACCGCCTGCTCGCCCCAGTCGGCGTTCCGCCCCCGGAGCTGCGCCAGGCTGCGGATGTAGGCGGCGGCATCGTTGACCTGCTTGCGCGTCATGGCGCCCTTGGAATCGGGCTCGTCGTCCTGCTCCGCCTTGTCCTTCTTCGCCGTGCCTTTCCGCTTCTTCCGCTTGTCGGAGTCGCCCTCGGGCGCAATGCCGACGGGCACCGGCGTGGCCGCGCCCAGGTTGGTGGCGGGCGCCATGGCCGCAACGTGGCTCGCGTAGAGTATGAAGGTACCGGCGCTCGCCGCGCGCGCTCCGCCGGGCGCGACGTAGGCGGCGACGGGAACGGGCGAAGCGAGGATTTCCTTGATGATCCAGCGCATCGACGTGTCGAGGCCGCCCGGGGTATCCATCTGCAGCACGACCAGGGAAGCCCCGCGGTCGGCGGCCTGGCGCAGGCCGCGCACCGTGTAATCCGCGGTGGCCGGGCTGACTGCGCCTTCGAGCTTGAGCAGCACAACCGGCGCGGCGGCGCCAGTTCGCTCCGCGGGCCCGACGAGATCGGAAGAGCGTCGT
>JBIOVQ010000286.1:0-6909 GCA_044867805.1 Burkholderiales bacterium
GGCCAAACCAGATCTGCGGGCTGAACTGCCACGAGAGGTAGGCGTTCGGAACCACAGCCAAGTCGCCGGCATCGCCGCCGTTACCGCCGGCCGGCACTCCAACAGGCGGCGGAGCGGATGTCCCGGAATCGGTGAATTTAGCGGACGGCTTGATGAAATTAAGGGCGCCGACCGCTTGCTTGCCCGGCAGGCGGGTCATGCCTGCCGGATTGAAGAAAATCGTGCTGGCGTCTTCGGCCGCGGCAGCCTGGCCGGAGTAGGCAACCCCGAGCCCGCTCGCGTTCTGCTCCATCAGCTGAAAGCCGGAGGCCTGCGCGCCTCCGGCCAGGACCGCCATGGCCGCAGAGACCGCGAGCGGTACGAGCCTTCTTCTTTCCAGACGTGGCATGTGATCTCTCCCTGAATTGGCGCCGGCCGTGCTTCCTCGTTGTCCGGCGAATGTGGCTCCAATGATACACCACTCAGTCCGCACGGTCCGACGCTCCCGAAAAGGGTTTATCCGAGCAAGTATGCCAGCTCGGAACTACATGCTATTGTTGCGCCGAAACAACACGCGGGCGGCGTTCGTTATCCACGGCCACGTAGGTGAGCAGCGCTTCGGTCACCTTGACCGTCTCCTCCCGCTCCGGCCGGCGCTGTGCATAGACCTGCACGTCCACCGTGATCGAGGTCCGGCCCACCTTGACCACTTCCGCGTAGAAACTCACCACGTCGCCGACGAACACCGGCTGCTTGAAAACGAACGAGTTGACGGCGACGGTGGCAACGCGACCCTTGGCGAGCCGGACCGCCGGGATGCTGCCCGCGAGGTCGACCTGCGCCATGATCCAGCCGCCGAAGATGTCGCCCGTGTGGTTGGCGTCGGCCGGCATCGGCACGACACGGAGTGTCGGATCTTTTCCTTCTGGAAGCGTCGTCATGTGCGGAGGCTCCGACTATTGCCGGCCGTGGAGTTTGCAGTTTGCAGTGGGCAGTTTGCAGTTACTGCCAACTGACGGCTGCCAACTGCCAACTTGCCGTTCAGTGACCGGCGTACATCCGGTCGATTTCCGCGTTGAATTTCTCCATCACCTTCGCGCGCTTGAGCTTCATGGTCGGAGTGAGCAGGCCGTTCTCCACCGTCCACGGCTCGAGCGTCGCGGTCACGCGGCGCACCTGCGCATAGCCGGGGAACTCCTTCATCTGGGCCGCGACCCGCGAGACCAGGACCTCGTCGACCTGGCGGGAGCGCGCCGTGTCCGGCGAAACGGGATTGAGGCCGCGCTCCTCGCACAGCTTCTTCCAGTGGTCCGCGTTGAGGACCGTCATCACGCTCAAGTACGGCTTGCCCTCGCCCAGCAGCATCACCTGCTCGAACAGCGGATCGCGCGCGATGGCGGCCTCGATGTCGACCGGCGGCACCTTCTCGCCGTTCGACAGCACGATGATTTCCTTCAACCGCCCGGTGATGAAGACGTGACCTTTTTCGTCGATGCGCGCGGTGTCGCCCGAATTGAGCCAGCCGTCCGCCCCAATCATCGCCCTGGTCGCCTCCGGGTTGTTCCAGTAACCCAGCATCACGTTCGGGCCCTTGATCATGAGCGCGTTCTGCGGGCCGATTTTCACCTCCACGCCCGGAATCGGAAGGCCAATGCTCGCGGGCACGTTGTCTTCGGGTCGGTTCGCGCACGCTACCGGGCTGGTTTCCGTGAGCCCGTATCCCTGCAGGACCATGAGGCCGAGCCCGACGAACACGCGCGAGATGTCGGGCGGCAGCGCCGCGCCGCCGGACATCGCCACCCGCATGCGGCCGCCGAGCCGCGCCAGGATTTTCCTCGCCACCAGCGCATTCAGCACGGGCCACAGCAGGAACGACGGCTTCCAGGGGCCCCGCCCCTGGGAGTGCTCGAAGCGCGCGTAACCCACTTCGACCGCGAGCATGAACAGCTTCTTTTTCGCCGGCGGCCCCTCGTCCAGCGCCGCGCGTATCCGGCCGTAAACGCGCTCGTAAATGCGGGGGACCGACACGAGACATGTCGGACGGATCGCCTGCAGGTCGTCGGCGAGCTGCGGAATGCCCCGTGAGTACGCGACCGTCGAACCGCTCATCATCGTAAGGTAGTAGCCGACGGTGCGCTCGAACGTGTGCGACAGGGGCAAAAACGAGAGGAAAATATCGTCGTGCCCCGGAGTGAGAACGCTCAGGGACGACGCCGCATTGGACACGATATTGTGGTGCGACAGCATCACGCCCTTGGGGCGCCCCGTCGTGCCCGACGTATAAACGATGGTCGCGAGCGCCTTGGGGTCGCGCGGCACGTGACGCACCGCACCGCCCTGGTCCGGCAGCCACTCGCCGAGCGACCTTGCGCGGGGCTCTCCGGAATTGGGCACCGGGTGCACGGTCACGATACGCATCAGGCTGTCCAGCTGCCCCTTGACCTCGGACAGGGGCTTCCATTGCTCGGCGCCCTCGATCAGCAGCACCTTGCAGCCGGCATCCTGGATGATGTAGGCGACGTTTTCCGGCCGGTCCTGCGTGTAGAGCGGCACCACCACCAGCCCCAGGCCGAGCGCGGCCTGGTCGAAGATCACCCACTCGGGTGAATTGCGCAGCATGACCGCGACGCGGTCGCCGGCTTTCAGCCCGTCCTTCTCCAGGGCGACCTGCCAGCGCGCCACCTGGTGGTCGATCTGACCCCACGTGTAGTCCCGCCAGTTGTTGTGGGCCTCGTTATACGCGCGGTAGGCGACCAGGTCCGGCGTGCGCTTCACGCGCTCGCGGAAGAGCCCGTCGAGCGTCACCGCGGCCGCTTCCGGGATCAGATGATCCGCTTGTTGTGCCATGCCTCCTCCTCTTGTGCGATTCATGGGTGACAGTTGACAGGTGATAGCTCGCAAACGCCGATCCTGCGGCTGTTATCACCTGCCACTCAGCACTCAGGCCTTCCTTCGGATAGGTTTCGCGGTCTCCAGACCGCCTTGGTCCGTGTCCTCGGCATCGGGCGCCATGACCACGCGATTACGACCGGAATTTTTCGCTCGATAGAGCGCGGTGTCGGCGGCATGCAGCACCGCTTGAGTGCTGGTCCCGTGATCCGGAAATATCGAGATGCCGATGGACAGGGTTACCGGACCGAGGCGCCGGCCGTCGTGCACGATCTCGTGATTCCCGATTCCCTGCCGGAATTTTTCCGCCCGTTGCATGATGGCCTCCGCGGAGGCTTTCACCTGCAACAGCACGAACTCCTCTCCCCCGAAGCGGCACAACATGTCTTCCCCGCGCACCAGGCTGAGCAGGAATTTCGCCACCGAGCGCAGCACCTCATCGCCCGCGGCGTGCCCGAAGCTATCGTTGAACCGCTTGAAGTGATCGATATCGATGATCATGACCCCGAGGTGCTCCTTGCCGCGCCGCGCGCGGTGCAGCTCGCGCTCGAAGGACTCCATCAGGTAACGGCGGTTGTAGAGGCCGGTCAGCTCGTCGCGCATGGCCTGCTCGCGCAGCCTCTGGTTGGCCGTTTCGACGGCCTTCAGCAGAAACGCCCCATACGCCGGTACCGCGGCGAGCAGCACCAGGAATCCGCCCGCCATCAGCGCATGTTGATGCCAGAATGGGTTGAAAGCGACTACGCAGCCGAACCCTGCCATACTCATCGCGTGCGATGCATACAATGAGCGAACACCGTAGCGAAATCCGTTCCCGAAGGTAACCCAGAGATAGATGCCGTATAGCGGCGCGCCGACCTCACCGTTCGTCCACATGAGGTAGGTCGTCGTACCCAGGTCGACCACGGTGCCGACGCCCCGCCGCCATGCAGAGCGTTGCGGGCGAATGATGATCGCAAGAAGAATGGCAAAGGAGAAGACCTCGAATCCAGCGCAAACTATATGGATATCGAGGCGCGGCCCGATCGTGGAATAGAGGTAGGCGGAGATAAACAGCCCAAACCCGATTCTGATCAGGGCCTGGACGTGCTCGCTATCCTCGCGCCGGCCAAGGCGCTGGCGCAGCGCAACCGCGCTCGGCCCTAAACGCGACAAGGCCTCTGCAATCATGCTGAGCCCACGGCCTGCAGGCGGCTCACGCGGGATCTACAAACGCAGCAACGATTTTTAGCGCCATCTCGCCCATGGCGGTTACCTTTCCCATCCCCTATCGTCAAGTCAGCCTGGTTTGCCGCGCGACAAGATGGCCCATCAGCTTCAGGTCGCGCGGACTGAGTCGAAGCGCGGTATCGGCCCACAGCGTGACAATATCATCGAGCTCGTCGCGAGTCAGGTGCGAGACGCGCCTTCGCACCTGAAGCACGCCACGCAGGGCCGGCCCCTTCTTGCGCAGATGCTCGCGCACGGCAGCGGGTCCCTCGCCGTTGTCCACCACGATGTCGATAATTCCTCTCTGCAGCATTTCGTCCGCGGTGTAGACCTTGCCACCGCCGGTCAGCTCATCGGCGAGTCTCCGGCTCGATCGTCTGAGCAGAAATGAAACGGCGCCCATCCCGGGAAACAGGTTGAACATGATTTCCGGGAAGCCGAAACGCGCACTGCGCTCCGCGATCACGACCTGGCTCGAGAGGGCTGCCTCGAAACCGCCGCCCAGGCACTCACCCTGCACCAGCGACACCGTGACAAGGGGCAGGTCGTAACACACGAAATTCCGGTAGACGAGCTCAACGCACGCCATTCCGTATTTCATCAGCCCCAGCCTGTCGCGCGTTTCGATCAGCGCCGTAAACAGGCCCAGATCGCCGCCGAGGTTGAACATCCCCGGCACGTCCGAGCATAGTATCGAGGACTCGATCGGGTAGGTCCTGCTGTTGTGCTCGATAGCGCCGTTTCCACTCTGGAGAAACCGGCAGTACTCGTCGCATGCGGCGAGGAGCTGCGGGTTGAAGCAGGGGCGTGGCTTGGGATTCCATCGCAGCCACATCGCACCCAGGTCTGGCTCGAAGACCGCGCGCAGCTGTTCCGAAAACTGGAACGCGATGTGGCCGGCGTCGGAAATGGTGTTCGCCCCTTGGATAGCCAGGTACCCGCCAGGGTGATTTCAAGACATGAAGTCCCCGGGCCTCACGCCTTCCCCTGATGCAGGAATTCTAATGCAAGAACAAGGGGGACGCACACATTCTTGATCGCTGTTCGACCGCTCCGCGGGTCACGGATTTCCGGATCACTCGAGAAACAAGTCGGTATAGAGCCCCGATCCCGGCGTGACGGCGTATGGCTCGAAATCGGTGACGCCCTCCTCCCGCAGCACCGCTTCGTCGATGTAGAAATTTCCGGTGGCCCGGCGGCTGTCGCGGCCCAGTATGGCATACGCGGCGTCCGCCATGATCGCGGGTTTGCGGCTGGCCTTGAGTATCGCGGCAGGGAAGTTCACTTCTATGGCCGCGGTCGCGATCGTGGTCCGCGGCCATAGCGAGTTCACCGCGATTCCGTCGGCCCGGAACTCCTCCGCCATTCCGAGCGTGCACATGCTCATTCCGTATTTTGCCATGGTGTAGGCGAGGTGCCCGCCGAACCAGCGCGGCGCCATGTTGAGCGGGGGCGACAGCGTCAATATGTGGGGATTGGCGGCTTTCCTGAGGAACGGGATGCACGCCTGCGAGGCGAGAAACGTGCCGCGCACGTTGACTCCGAGCATGAGATCGAAGCGCTTCGCCGGCGTCTCGAGCGTGCCGGTCAGGGAGATAGCGCTGGCGTTGTTGACGAGGGCATCGATGCCCCCGAAGGTATCGGCCGCCCGCTTTGCGGCCGCGGCGATCGCGTCGGCGTCCCGCACGTCGAGCCGGATCGCCAATGCCTTGCCGCCCGCGGATTCGATCTCGGCCGCAGCGCTGTGGATGGTGCCCGGGAGGCGCGGGTGCGGCGCCGCGGTCTTGCCGGTCACAACGATGTTGGCGCCGGCGCGCGCGCAGCGCAGCGCGATCTCGCGCCCGATGCCGCGCGTCGCCCCGGTGATGAATATCGTTTTGCCTTTCAACCCTGGCATCCGCAATGCTCCAAATTAGCCGCCAAGGCGCCAAGGACGCCAAGGAACTTCAAACTTGAATCGGAAAACCAGGATCTTCAGATTCGAATCGTCAGTCATGACGCCGCAGAGTGAGTTTCACTTGATGTTTGATTCTTGTGTATGTTGATCTTCTTGGCGTTCTTGGCGTCTTGGCGGCTATTTTCCTTCGAATTTCGGTTTGCGCTTTTCGACGAACGCGGTGACGCCTTCGGCGAAGTCGCGCGTCGCCGCGCAGCGCGCGAACGCCTCCACCTCGGCATTGAGCTGCGCCGCCAGCGCCTGGTCGTGAGCCTGGCCGACGAGCCGCTTGGTCTCGGCGAAAGCCAGCGTCGCGCCCTGCGCCAGGCGGCGCGCCGTGGCTTCGGTCTCGGCTGCCAGCCGCTCCGCGCCCACCACCCAGTTGACGAGGCCGATGCGGAGCGCGTCGCGCGCGTCCACCGCGTCGGACAGGAGCATGAGCTCCAGCGCCTTGCGGCTGCCGACCAGCCGCGGCAGGAAATAGGTCGCCCCGCCATCCGGGCTCGTGCCTATCCTGCTGTAGGCCAGCATGAATTTTGTCCCTTCGGCCGCGAGCGCGAGGTCGGCCGCCGCCATGAGGCTCACGCCCGCTCCCGCCACCGTGCCGTGCACGCTCGCGAGCACCGGCTTGGGCGCGCGCCGCAGCGCCAGGATCGCGTGATGCAGCTCCGCCCCGCCCTGCCGCACCAGCTCCGGCATGCGCGGGAGATTCGCGTGGAAGAGGGATACGTCACCGCCCGCGAGAAATGCGGGTCCGGCGCCGCGCAGCACCACGGCGCGCGCGGCGGCGTCCTGCTCGGCCCGCTCGCACGCGGCGCGCAACTGCGAGATCATCGCCGCGTCGAGCGCGTTCATCACCGCCGGGCGGTTGAGCAGGATGGTGGCGATGCCATCGG
>JBIOVQ010000287.1:0-9459 GCA_044867805.1 Burkholderiales bacterium
GGATTTTCCCCTCCTGCCCGAGGAGGGGTGGCGCAGAGCGCGGGGGTGGTGGGAGGAAGAATGTGCCTGCGCACATTCGAGCCACCGAACGCCAGCCGCCTCTGCGCGGTTGGCCGGGCGGGGTGGCACGCAGTGCCGGGGTGGTGGGAAAAGCTTCACCGCCAAGCCGCGAAGGCCGCGGAGGAACGGAAACGCCTCACCGCGAAGGGCGCAAAGGAAACGAAAAGCCTTACCGCGAAGGAATAAGAAATAAGAACAACAGCAAAATCTGAAGCCCGCGAAGGAGCGCGCCAAGGATGGCATGCGGGGAACGCAATCGGAGGAGGATCGTGCGCGTTACGCCTCAGAGCGCCGATTAGGCCCTCTGTTCTTATGTCGCCTGAGGGCTTACGCTGGTTCGACCCAAATCAACTGGATCACTGGATTTGCAGGGCGCGCAAGAAATCTAGAAAGTGCAGCCGGTTCCACTGATAAGTGCCCTCTATTCCCGTGTAGACGACGGCAAACGGCCCCTGCTTCTCCGTCCAGCCTACGAATTCCGTGTGCAATTGGTTCTGCGGATCGAAGCGATGCTGTGCGCGCAATCCCCGTACGGGAAGTACCTTCTCCTCTTTTGGCACTCCGATGCTCAACTGCTGTCGCCAGGAAGTCAAGAAGATGTTCGTATCCGCACCGGGTGAAAAGATCAAAAGTAAGGTTGCCTGAGAGTGACCAGCTTGGCTCTTGTCCTTCGCAGCCCCTGTAGATAGGGCGATAATCTGTGTCCGTAGCCCATTCTTCGCGTTAAAGTCTGCAACATTCCAGAGCATGAAATAGTACGGGAAGGCGACAGACCAGCGCCCATCTACGGATTGGACTTTAAGCAAATCGTCGTTGAGTTCAATCGACATTCCCTTCGGGGCTCGCAACTGCGTTGGGAGCTCTCTGGATGCCCGTGAGCGAAGCCGGTTGTATACGAGAGAACCGCCATACGCGCCGAGTCGCTCAGCCCATGAAAACAGGAGCTCAAGAATGACGTCGTGTTCTGCGGGATAAATCCTTCCAGTTCTAGAAAAGGTGTCCTTAACCCGGGAGTCGATCAAATAGTAGAGGTGTTCGCGCGGCCCTTTCATCTCCTGATACGAGAGGCCCTTGTAATTGGAGTTGAGCCAATTGTTGATGGCCGTAGTCTCAACGAGTACTCCGGCCACATCGAAAATCGGGTCCCTGAGGGGAGCGGTTGAGTACCCCTGCTGAACCGATTGCTGCGCGCTACCGCATACGGGCAGTAGTGTGACAAATCCCAAGACGAACAACCGTCGTCGAAGCGGGGGCATGGCGTTATCTAAAATCTGAAATGGACGGCCGAAAAGCCGTCTTGATAAGGCGGCATTCTGCGCCGGGGGATTTGCGGCTTCAAGCCACGCGCACCTGGGCATGACTTGCCCTGGTGCCGTGACTCGCGGATCGCGGCTCGTGACTTGTGACTAGGCTCCGCGCGCGGCGCGGGGGTCATCCTTCATCCCTCATCCTTCATCCTTAGCGCTGGCCACTGGCCAGCGTCTCCTTGAGTCCTCGCATGGCGAGGTAGTAGCCGTAGATCCCGAACCCGGTCACGACCCCGCGCGCGACGGTCGCGATCTCCGATTGCCGGCCGCGCCGCGCGGGGTTGGAGATGTGGAGTTCGATCGTCGGGAACTTCACCTGGCCAATCGCCGCCATCAGCGCGGGATGCCCGGTGGTGTACCCGGCCGGGTTGATGACGAGCCCGTCCACTCCCTTGTCGTGCGCGTCGTAGAGCTTGTTGATGACCTCACCCTCGACGTTCGAGTGGAAAATCTCGACCTCGACGCCGAGCTCGGCCGCGTACTTGCGGATGTGCTCGTCGTACTGCGGCAGCGTCATCGGGCCGAACACGTCGAGCTGCGCCTTCCCGCGCATGTTCATCCCCGCGCCATGCACAACCAACATTCTTGCCATGTGGTGTCACTCCTTCATCAGCAATTGGCTCTTAACCAAGCCATAACGGCGTGATTCGTGATTGGTGATTGGTGATTCGACTTGGCCGCTGCCTTGCTCGAGCACGCCTTATCGTGTCACGCACTATCGCGTCACGCCTCACCGCGTCACGCAGCATCGCGTCACGCATTATTTCGCTGCGCCGGTCCAGAACTTGCCGTCCAGGTCCGGCGTGAAGTCCCCATCGCACAGCACGTAGAGCATCTTGACCATCTTGCCTGAGCGGTTGCTCCACGCATGGCTGGTGCCGCGCTGGATCACGACGTCGCCGGCCTTGAGCTTCACGTCCTCGTCGTCGAGAATGAGGACGATCTCGCCTTCCAGCACCACCGCGTAGTCCACGGTCTCGGTGCGGTGCATCAGCGGGTGGCGCCCGCCGCGTCCCCACGTCGAGGCGCTTTCGGCGTTGCTCGCGCGGAACGCCGCGCGCGCCTGCTCCGGCGTCATGTTGCGGATCGCGTCGCTCTCCGGCGGCACTTCCGAGATGCGAAACATCGTGCCCTTCGGCGCCGGGTGGAGCTGGCGCGGGCCTGCGATGGGGTCGGGTTCGGTTCGACCGATCGGAATCGGTGCCGCGTTCGTCTTCCAGATCTCATGCGACAGCTGGCCCGGGCGCAGCGGATTGCTGTGCGTCGGCGCCGGGCCGTCCGAAACGACGATCGCTTTGCCGTTCTTGTCGTGGCCCGTGACCACGCGCCTTATCTGTGCCATGGATGCTTCTCCGTAGAGTGATAGGTGATCGGTCGACCGAAGGATGAGGGATGAAGGATGAGGGATGCGCGTCGAGGGGCGGAGCAGGGCCCCGCTTGCGGGATGCGACCCCCGGCGGCGCGCCAGGCGGCCGACGCCACCGAATCCAATTCCGCTGGGAAGATATCGGAGGCCGACCTCACGCTACGCGTGATTCCCGTGTCCCGATCTTTCACTGACGTCCGATCGGTTGCCCGGACTTCCGACCGAAGGAAACGAGGGGTCGGGACATGCCCCGATTCGCGCAACGCGCGATGGTCATCCTTCATCCTTCCGCCTTCATCCTTCATGAGCGCCGCGCGCTCTTGATCGCATTCCAGATGCGCGCGGGCGTGAATGGAAGATCGAGGTGCTCGACCCCGACCGGCCGCAGCGCGTCGAGCACCGCCAATGCGAGCGCCGGCAGCGCGCCGGTGGTGCCCGCCTCGCCCGCTCCTTTGACGCCGAGCGGATTGCTGGGCGACGGCACGGAATGGTCGTGGAGACGAATGTCGGGCGCGAGGCCGGCGCGCGGCATGACGTAGTCCATGAAGCTTCCAGTCACGAGCTGGCCGGACTTGTCGTAGATGCAGTGCTCGCCGGTCACCTGCCCCATGCCCTGGATGATCCCGCCGTGGAGCTGCCCCTCCAGCAGCACGTGATGGAGCACGCGCCCGCAATCGTCCACCGCCGTGTAGCGCGGGATGGTGAACACGCCGGTCTCCGGGTCCACCTCGACCTCCGCCACGTGCGCGCCGCCCGGAAACGAGCGCGGCGTCGCAAGCGCGCCCATCGAGTCGAGCGGATGCGGCGACTCGCCCGCGTGCTTCTTCGCCAGCGTCTCGAGCGTGATCGAAAGGTCCGTGCCCTTGACCCGGTAGCGGCCGTCCTTGAATTCGATGTCGGTAGCCGCGACTTCGAGCTCGTTCGCCGCCAACTCCATGCCCTTGCGTATCACTTCGCGCGAGGCCAGCGCCATCGCGCCGCCATGCGACATCATCGAGCGCGACCCGATGGTGCCGGCGCCGGTCAACGCCGGCCCGGCCGGATCGCTCGCCCGCAGCTCGACCTTGTCCGCGTTGATGCCGAGCAGACCGGCGACGATCTCGGGGAAGACGGTCTCGTGCCCCTGGCCCGACGGCCCGGCCAGCGCGTAGACGATCGCGTTGCCCGAGTCGCCGAACTTGATGAACGCCTCTTCCTTCGGCGCCACGCTCGCGCCCGCAGGCTCGATGAACATGGCGCAGGCGATGCCGCGAAGCTTGCCCTGCTTGCCCGACCGGACCCGCCGCGCTTCGAACGTGCTCCACTCGGAGTGCTTCAGCACCCGCTCCAGCAGCCCCGGGGGATCGCCGCTGTCGTAGTCCACGGTCGCGGCCTTGTACGGGAAAGCCTCCCTCGGTATGAGATTGCGCCGGCGCAGCTCGATGCGGTCCACACCGGTTTCGCGCGCCGCCTGCTCCACCAGCCGCTCGACGAGGTAGGAAACGTTGGGACGCGCGGCGCCGCGATAGGCGGTGGTCGGCGTGGTGTTGGTGAGCACGAGCCGGTGGCGGCCGTACACGACGGGAATGCGGTAAGCGTTGACCGCGTGCGTGGCCGGCGTGACAGTGTTGATGACCGGCCCGGGCTGCGACAGGTACGCGCCCGAATTGACGAACCACTCGCAGCGCACGGCGAGGAAATGGCCTTCCCCGTCGAGCGCGAGCTCGCCATGCATCGTCGCCGCGCGGCCGTGATAGTCGCTCACGAAGGTCTCGGCGCGCGAGGACACCCATTTCACCGGCCGGCCGAGCCGCTTCGCCGCGTACAGGCAGGCCACGTATTCCACGTAGGCGTCCGAGCGGATGCCGAATCCGCCGCCGACATCGTGGGCATGGACGCGGAACCGGTCCGCGGGCATTCCCGTCACCCCCGCGAGCCCGGCCAGCGTCATGGACATGCCCTGGGTAGGCGAATACAGGTCGTAGCGATCGGCCGCGGCATCGTAGACGGCGACGCACGCCTTGGGCTCCATTGGCACCCCGACGAGGCGCGTGCAATCCAGCGCGAGCCGGGTCACGTGCGCCGCGCCCGCGAATGCTTCCTGCGCCTTCGCCTCGTTGCCGTACTCGTAGTCGAAGCAGACGTTCCCGGGAACGTCTGCGTGCAGTTGCGGCGCGCCTGCCGCAGTTGCCTCGGTCTCGTCCACTGCCACCGGCAGGTCGCGATACTCGACCTCGATCGCCTCCGCGGCGTCCTGGGCGGCGCCCGCCGTCTCCGCGACGACCATCGCGACTTCCTGGCCGACGAAGCGCACGCGATCCTGCGCGAGCACCCCGCGATTCGGCACCTTGATCGTCATGCCGCCGCGGCCCGGCCATTTCACCATGGCAGGCGCGGACTTGAACCCGGCGTCCGCCATGTCCTTGCCGGTGTACACCGCGACGACTCCCGGCGACTCGAGCGCGGGCTTCGTGTTGAGAGAGACGATCTCCGCGTGCGCGCGGTCGGAACGGAGGAACGCGGCGTGGAGCTGGCGCGGGAAGTTCCAGTCGGCGCTGTAGCGCCCCTGCCCCGTCACCAATCGCGCATCTTCGCGACGTCCCTTGAATTGCATGCTCATCGTGTCACGCTTGAAGTAGGAAGTTTGCAGTGTGCAGTGTGCAGTTACTGCCAACTGCCAACTGACTGCTGCCAACTCAGGTCCCGATGCCGAGCTCCCGCTGCAGATCCGCCACAGCCTGCACCTGGCTGCGCTTGCGCCACGGCTTGCGCTCGTTGATCGGCAGGTTCTCGATCTCGGGCCGCACCTTGAGCCAGACGAACACGGGCGCCGGCCCGGCAAGGATCTTGCCCACTTCGATGGAGAAACGCTCGAGGTTGTCGAACTTGTGCGTGTGCTGGTAGCCGCATGCGCGCGCCAGGCCGTCGTAGGCCATCACCTTCGCGTTGGGAACGGGCTGGCCGCCGGTCGTGGCGTAAACTTCGTTGTCGAGCATGAAGTGGTAGAGGTTCTTCGGCTGCTGCTCCGCGATCGTCGCCAGGGCGCCCATGCCCATCAGGATGTCGCCCTCCGAATCGAACAGGACGACCTTCTGGTCGGGCCGCGCCAGCGCAAAGCCCAGCGCGAAGGAAGCATGCCCGCCCATGGCCGGATCGCCCATCGGCAGATCGCGGTTCGGCTGCTTGCTGATGTTGACCCAGTGCTTCCCGCCGCGGCCGGGAACCACGATCGCATTACCCCGGTGCGTATTGAACACTTTGAGCAATTCCGCCGTATCGATCATTGCCAATTTCCCTGGAAAAGCGTGACACGATGCTGCGTGACGCGGTAGTGCGTGACGCGGTGATGCGTGACGCGGTGATGCGCAAGGTTTCAGCTATACCCACACGCCCTATCGGGTCACGTTTCATCGTGTCACGAATTATCGCGTCACGCTCCATCGTGTCACCGGGCTTCAATCGCTAGCGATTGAAGCCGTGATATTCATCCGCCACCAGCACCGCCACCGGCCGCTTCGTTTTCCTCGCTTCCTCGAACGCGATGGAGATGCGCGGCGCGTCGCCGTCGCCTTCCACCAGGTAGTAGTTGATGCCGAAGGCGTTGAGAAAGCGCTCGGTATAGGTCGCGGCGGTGTCGGTGTTGACGCCGTGGCGCGTCCAGCCGCGGTAGCCGACCATCATCACCACCGGCACGTTGAGGCCGAGCGCCCAGCCGCGCAGCGAATCGCCCGATTCCATCAGCCCGGTGTTCTGGATCAGGATAACGGGCGTCCTGCCGCCCGCCCACACGCCCGCGGCGGTCGAGAACGCGAGCCCTTCCCGCGTCACCCCGACCAGGGTGAGCGACGGCTCCGCCTTCATCAGCACGAACAGCCAGTTCGTCTCGCTGTCGGGCAGCCAGATGACGTGGCTGACCGTGTTCTTCTTGAGCTCCGCGAGGACCGTTTCCGGGCTGAGGCTGGCTTTCTGAACGTCACTCACTATGTGGAACTCCCCTGGCCTGCGCAGGCAGCCATTCTATATTTGAAAGGCGTGATTGGTGATTAGTGAGTAGTGAATAGGCCGACCAATTTTGAAAGGCGTGATTGGTGAGTAGTGAATAGGCCGTTAAATGCAGGGTTTGGCCCAATCACCATTCACCAATCACTATTCACGCATTAGCTGTGGGCAAGGCTTGCCAGCGCAGCGACGGCAAGAACGAGGCCCGCGGCTTTGCGCACGGTCAATGGCTCGCGCAGGAAGGCGAGCCCGAACGCGGCGGTGACGACGAAGCCCATCTGCGTGATCGGCACCAGCACGCTTGCCTCGCCGCGCGCGAGGCTTTCGAACAGGAGGACGAGCGCGGCCAGGAACATCACCGCCACCGCCGCGCCGTATCTCCAGCCGCCGCGCGGCGGCCGGATGCCGCGGTCCACCATCCACGCGAAGCCCGTCGAAAGCGGCAGGAATGCGGCTGCCTGCCCGGCAATGAAGGTGGCCGGGCTGCTTCCCGTGCCGGCGCCGACCTTGTAGAGGAAATTGGCCGCGCCCATCGCCGCCATCGCGATCAAGGCCTGCACGAGCGATGCGCGCGCGGCCGCGGGCGCCGGCGCTCCGGAGGATTCGCCGCCCAGCAGCAACCATACCGCGGCGAGCGCGAGAGCCAGGCCCGCGACCTTCCAGGCGGTGAGCGGCTCCCCCAGCAGCAGGACCGCGAGCGCCACGGTAACAGTGAAGCTCAGCCGGAAGATCGGCGTGACGACGCTGATCGACCCGCTCTTCAAGGCGCGCGCGAAATGGTAGAGCGCGATGAACACGAACAGTCCCGCTCCCATGCCCCACAGCAGGGCGGTTTCGAGGGCGAGGGTTCCGGTGGCGAGGCCGTAGAGCGTGACGGCCGGCGCGAAGAACCAGCCCTGCAGCATTACGAAGTGGTGCGCCTGCACCCCGGTCCTGGCGCCGCGCTGGTACACGAGGTCCACGAGCCCGAGAAGGACCATCGAGCCCAGGGCCAGCTCCAGGCCCGGAGTCACTCGACCTCCGGCCTGGATGAAGCGTGACACGATGCTGCGTGACACGGTACTGCGTGACACGATAGTGCGTGACGCGATACAGCGCTACCAGCCAAAGAAACTGCTCGCCTCACCGTGTCACGAATCATCGCGTCACGCCTCATTGCGTCACGATCCATCGCGTCACGTTGTTAGAGCCTGGATTCCTGGTAATCCAGATCCTCCTCGACGTGGTGCAGCACCTCGTCGCTGATCTGGTTGTCGCGCCACAGCCGGATCAGCTCCTGCCGCTCGGCGGTGAGCGCCGCGCGGCGCAGGCGCTTGGCAGGATCGTCGCCGCGCTCGAGGAGCCCCGGCAGCCAGAGCGTGACCTTCTCCGCGAACTCGGCCCGGATGCGGTCGGCCACTTCCTGCCCGATCTTGTCCTGCGCCGCCCGCGCGTCGATGGCGGCGATCGCCGCCTTGCCCAGCGCGAGCTTGGCGCGCTGGAGCTCCTCCTGCTCGCTCCAGTCCGCGCCCACCTTGAGGACGCGGATCAACGGCCCCAGCGAGAGTCCCTGCACCACGAGCGTCACGGCGATCACGAAGTAGGTGAGGAACACGATCAGGTCGCGCTGCGGGAAAGGCGCCCCTTCGTTGATGGCGTACGGCAGGGCGAGCGCCGCCGCGAGCGAAACGATGCCGCGCATCCCGCACCAGCTCATGATGAAGTGCTCCGGCTCGCTGAACGGCGGCTCCCGCTGGGTGTGCGCGGGGAACAGGATCTGCCGCGCGTAGCTGGCCGGGTAGATCCAGGCGAAGCGCACCGCGATCGCCACCGCGCTGATCAGCGCGCCGTACCACATGAGTTCCAGCATCGACTGCCCCGTCAGGCGGTCGAGGATGCCGGAGAGCTGCAGGCCGATCAGGATGAAAACCAGGCTGTTCAGCAGGAACACGAGGAGGTTCCACGCCGAGCGCGCGATGATGCGCATTTCGGCGGAAACGATTTCCGGAGAGTAGCGCCCGCGCACGATCCCGGCCGCGACGACCGCCAGCACACCCGACATGTGCAGGTTCTCCGCCAGGATGTAGGCGGCATACGGCACCGACAGCGTCATCAGCACCTCGATGAAGGTATCGCCGAGATGCCGGTGGATGAAGACGAACAGGTGGCCGATCAGCACGCCTATCACGATGCCGCCGATGGACACCAGGACGAACTGGACGCTGGCGTCGAACAGAGAGAAGACGCCGGTCAGCACCGCCGCCACGGCGAACTTGTAGAGCACCAGCCCGGACGCGTCGTTCACCAGGCTCTCACCCTCGAGGATCGTGACCACCCGGCGCGGGATGCTCAGCTGGCTCAGGATCGCCGTCGCCGCCACCGCGTCCGGGGGCGAGACGATGGCGCCGAACGCGAACGCGGCCGCCCACGGGATGTCCGGGATCAGCAGTTTCAGCGCCGCGCCGACCGCAAGCGTGGTCGCGATGACCAGCCCGACCGCGAGCAGGCTGATGGGACCGATCTGCGCCTTGAAGTCGCGCCATGACGTCAGCAGCGCGGCCTGGTACAGCACCGGCGGCAGCACCAGCACCAGGATCAGCTGGGGATCGAACGGGAGCTGCGGCAGCTCCGGCAGGAAACCCAGGAGGCCGCCGCCGATGACGAGCGCGATCGGATACGGAATCTTCGCGCGCCGCGCGACCCAGCCCACCGCGACCGCGCAGAACATGAGGAACAGGATGATTTGCAGCAGCTGCATAGGGCCGCATT
>JBIOVQ010000288.1:0-10401 GCA_044867805.1 Burkholderiales bacterium
TGCCGTGGTCGACCGAGGTGCGGATGATCGGCAGCCCGAGCGTGACATTCACGCCGGAGCCGAAGCTCGCGTACTTGAGCACCGGCAGGCCCTGATCGTGGTACATCGCGAGCACGCAGTCGCAGCCCTTCAACCGCCGCGGGCTGAACAGCGTATCGGCGGGAAGCGGCCCCGAGAGATCGAAGCCCTCGCGGCGCAGCCGGTCGAGCAGCGGGCCGATGATGTCGGCTTCCTCGCGGCCCAGGAAGCCGGACTCGCCGGCATGCGGGTTCAGGCCGGCCACGAAGATGCGCGGCTCGCGGATGCCGAACCGCGCGGCGAGATCGCCGCGCAGCACCCGCAGCGTGCGCTCCAGGCTCTCCGCCGTAATGTTGCGTGCGACATCCTTCAGGGCGAGGTGCGTGGTGGCGAGGGCGACCCGCAGACCGCCGCCGACCAGCATCATCACGACGTGCCGCGCGCCCGTGCGCTCGGCGAGGTACTCGGTGTGCCCGGTGAACGCGATGCCGGCCTCGTTGATGACGCTCTTCTGCAGGGGCGCGGTGACCAGCGCGTCGAACGCGCCCTCGCGGCAGCCGTCGGCGGCGATGTCGAGCGTGCGCAGCACGTAGCCGCTGTTGGCGGGGTCGAGCCGCCCCGCCGCCGCGGTACGCGCCAGCGGCACATGTCGCACCAGAAGCGTCCCGGGGCGGCCCGGTGCGGCGGCGCCGGGCGCGTGGTCCGCGACCTTCAGCGGGACGCGTAGCGCCCGCGCCCGTTCGCGCAGCAGATCGCGGTCGGCGACCACGACGAGTCGGGCCGGCAGCCGCCGGCGCGCGAGCGCAATGCACAGGTCGGGGCCGATTCCCGCCGGCTCGCCCGCCGTCACCGCTATCAGCGGAGTTCTGAATTTTGAATGTTTAATGTTGAATTGCTGGCGGAGGCGTGAATTTCCAACGCAACCACTAATTTAACACTTGGCATTCAACATTCAACATTGCTATCAGCGCTCGTCCAGGCGGATCTCGACGTAGGCGCGGTCGCGCAACTGCCGCACCCACTCCTGGTAGGAATCGTCGGATTTGCGCGCACGCAGGGCCGTCAGCGCCGTCACGCGCCGGCGATCTTTCGACATGTCCTCGTCGCGCCGCTCGAGCACCTGGATCAGGTGCCAGCCAAAGGGCGTCTGCACCGGGGCGCTCAGCTGGCCGGGCTCGAGCGCGTTCATCGCGCGCTCGAACTCGGGCACGGTATCGCCGGGAGAAATCCAGCCGAGATCGCCGCCCTTGACCCCGCTCGCATCCTCGGAATGCAGGCGTGCGAGTTCCGCGAAATCGGCCTTGTTTTCGAGGCGCTCCCTGAGACCCTCCAGCCGCCGCCGCGCTTCGGCTTCGGGGACCAGCTCATTGGTCTTGATCAGGATGTGCCGGGCACGGGTCTGGCGCACGATCACCTGGCTGCTGATACCGCGCCGCTCGTTGAGCTTGAGGATATGGAATCCGTTCGGGCTGCGCAGTATGGGGGCCACGTCGCCGGGCGCAAGCGGCCTCAAGGCATCGACGAACAGCGTGGGCAGCCGCTCGCTGTCGCGCCAGCCCAGAACGCCTCCTTGCAGCGCGTCGGGCGCGTCCGAAAACGTCGCCGCAACCTGCCGGAAATCGGCGCCGGTGCGGATCTGCTGGAGCGCCTGCTCGGCGCGGGCGCGCCGCGCCTGGATCTGCTCCGGGGCGGCGTTCTCGGGGACCGTCACGAGGATGTGCGAGAGGTTGAATTCCTCGCGGCGCTGCTCGCGCCCCTGCTGCGCGCTGATGAAGCTCTCGATCTCGCTCTCGCTCACCACGATCCTGTTGTCGACTTCACGCTGCCGCAGGCGTGCCAGGACGATCTCGTTGCGGATGTCCTCGCGGAACCTGGCGAACGGGATACGGTCCTTTTCCAGCGCCGCGCGCAGCTGCGGCAGGGTGAGCTTGTTCTCCTGGGCGATACGCTGCAGCGAGCGGTCGAGCTCGGCATCCTCGACGCGCAGGCCGGTTTCCTTGGCGAGCTGCAACTGCACGCGGTCGATGACCATCCGATCGAGCAGCTGCTTTTCCAGGACGTCGCGCGACGGCGGCGGCGTGCCCTGCTGCTTGAGCTGTGCGGCTGCAATCCGGTAGCGCTCGTCCAGGTCGCCGCGCGTGATGACCTCGTTGTTCACCACGGCCACGATCCGGTCGATAACGACCGGCCCCCGCGCCTGTTGCGCGGTGGCGGTGGCCGCCAGCAGCGCCAGGGCGGCGGCGAGCGCCAGCGCCGGAGCGCGCGCGGCGCCATTCCGATCAGTAACGAGGATATGCTGCGGCATCTTTTGAGCCTTGGGCGCGCGGATCGGCGCGGAAATAGCCGCCGATGTTGCGCTGGACCGCCTCCATCGGGTTGGAGCCGATCCGCGATACGCCGTTCAACTCCAGCTGCACGAAATACGACATCTGGGCTTCCTGCGTCGTCGTCACGAAGCGGTGGGCGACCAGGCGCAGCACCCAGCAGTCGCCATTGTATTCCGCGCCGAGCAGGCCTTCGAGCGTGCGATGGTCGAGGAACGAGTAGTTCCAGCGCGCCAGCGCGGTCCACCCCTTTCCCACCGGCCACTGGGCGGAAATATCGGCCTGCTGCAGGACGTCCCGCGTTTCGCGGTAGCTCAGGTTGAGCACTTGCCCTTGCCGCGGCAGGTAGCGGGTGCCGATATTGAATTTCTGCGCCTGGGAAGTATCGGTGTTGTATTGAAGGCCGGCATCCGCGGTCCAATGCTGGGCCACGGACCCCGTGAGCGCGGCGAGCAGATCGGAAGTGTCCCCTGCACGCGCCGGCACGCCCGGCAGCGTGACGCGCTGGGGCTCGAAGTAGTAGCGCTGCGCCACGCCCACGCGCAGGCGCTGGGCGCCGGTGTCGGATGCGACCAGGCGCGAGCTGACGCCCACCGTGATCTGGTTGGCGTCGTTGACGCGGTCCCAGCCGGAAAACTGGTTCTCGGCATAGATGGTCGCGAAGTTGACGTCCTGCTGCGCGCTGTCGAATACCGGTATGCGGCTCTGGTCGCGGAACGGGATGTAGAGGTAATAGAGCCGGGGCTCGAGCGTCTGGAAGTAGGGCACGCTCCAGAGCCTGGTCGGCCGCTCGAACGTCATGCCGCTGTCAGCGGAGAAAATCGGCACAGCCCGGTCTTCGCTGGCGTAGCCGCTCGTGTTCTGGTCGATCAGGTAGCGCGTCAGCGTGACTCCGGCCTTGGGGGTGAAGTACGCATAAGGGGTGTGGAGAGGCAAGGTCAAGCTCGGGTAGGCCAGCGCCCGTTGGCCGCTGACCAGCGTGGGGTGGTCGAAAGCGGAGTACTGGCCAAACAAATCGAATTCCGTCCGCAGCACATCCTGGTGCGCGGCGGCGAGGGAGATCTGCGGCAGGCGGTTGTACGGCGGCGTGACCGGCGTGAGCGGGTCCACCTGCAGCGTCTGCCAGCGCTGGACGAGGGCTTCCAGGCTGTAGCTGCCGGCGTTGCCCCAGCCGGCGACGCGCCCGATACTGAGATCGCTGGGCAGCTGCACCTGCGACGTCTGGGAGATCTTGGTGCCGAGATCGGTGAAATAGTTATCGTCCGATACGCGCTGCCAGCGCAGCGCGCCGCCCCACCCGCCCGGCAGGGCCTGGGCATGGCGGACCAGGTAGGCCCAGCGCTGCTCGCCGCCGCGCGCGTCGTCGTTCGGCAACACGTCGGCATGGGCTTCGCCGCGGTAGGTCGGCTCGAGATAGCGGAACTCGCCGTTCACCAGCACGCCCCGCCGCGTCATGATGCGCGGCGCGATGGTGGCATCGCGGTTGGGCGCGATATTGATATAGAAGGGAACGGTCAGCTCGGCACCGGTGCTGCTGCTGCTGCCGTAATGGGGCGTGAGGAACCCCGTCTTGCGCTCCTGGTGCAGCGAGAACGAAAGATAGGGGGAATAAAAAATCGTCGCGCCCATGAATTCGATGCTCGCGTCGCGCGCGACCCCGACGTCGCGGTCGCGGTCGATGGTGAGATCCCGCGCCCGCACATGCCACGCCTCGTTCCCGGGACTGCAGGTGGTGTACTCGGTGCGCTCAGCGCGGTACTGGCCGGGCCCCTCGAACAGGAGCCGCTCCGCGGTGCCGCGCGCATCTGCTTCCCGGAACACCTGGCGCTCGCCGACTACGACCGCCGCCTGATGCAGCGTGTAGCGGGGACGATCCATTTCGCCGCGCTCGGACCCCAGGTTGTAGCGCAGGCGCGGGCCTTCCACGACGTCGGCCCCGATCTCCATGCGCACGCTGCCTTCGGCGCTGAGTTCCTGGGTCGGCTGCTCGTAGCGCATCCAGTCGGCGCGCGCCGCGTACCCGCGCCTGCGCAAGCGCACGTTGCCCTCCGCTTCGATGTCCCCCTCCTGGCGGCCCTGCAGCCGGTCGGCAGCGATGAACAGCGGCACCTCCTCCTTGAGCGACGGGGGAACGAGGATCAGGGCAGGCTGGGTCTTGAGCCGCAATCCCTGCTGGGCGCCGGCGGGCGGTGACAGCACCCAGACCATGGCCAGCAATAAGAGGAAACGATATGAGGGGATACTCCCCTCATGCTCCCCTGCTTCGGGGGCCGTTTCAGTCATTTTGAAACGGCCTCGAAGCACGTAATTCCCCGTTTTTGCATCGAAAAATGGCTCTGTAGCGTGGTGCTAAAATCGCATAATTCACCGCTCATGGCAAACGACTTGCGGCCGAGCACCGACCCCCGTCTGGATGAATTGCGCGCCTGGCTTGCCGCGCGTTTTGGCGCCGTGCCGTACTCGCTGGCCCCGGCCTCCGCCGACGCCAGCTTTCGCCGCTATTTTCGAGTTGCCGCGGAAGGGCGCACTTGGATCGCCATGGATGCGCCTCCACCGCGCGAGGATTGCCGCCCGTTCGTGCGCGTGGCCGGGCTGCTGCGAGCGGCGGGCGTGCATGCGCCGGAGGTGCTGGCGCGGGACGTGGAGCGCGGATTCCTGCTGCTGACGGATCTCGGCGACACGACCTATCTGGCCGCGCTCAGCGCCGACAATGCGGATCGCCTGTTCGGCGACGCGATCGAGGCGCTGCTGAAGTGGCAGCTGGCGAGCCGGGAGGGAACGCTGCCGCCGTACGACGAGGCGGCGCTGCGGCGAGAATGCGATCTGTTTGCGGAGTGGTACATCAGCCGCCACCTCGCCGTGAGCCTCACGTCCGCGCAGCAGCAGGCCCTGTCCGATGCGATCGGACTCGTCATCGCGCGCGCTCTCGCGCAGCCCGCGGTGTACGTGCACCGTGATTACATGCCGCGCAATCTCATGGTGACCGAGCCCAACCCCGGGGTGATCGATTTCCAGGATGCGGTGCACGGACCGATCACCTACGACATGGTGTCGCTCACGCGCGATGCCTTCGTCAGCTGGGAGGAGGAGCGGGTCATCGACTGGAGCGCGCGCTACTGGGAGAAGGCGAAGCGGCGCGGTCTGCCGGTGCGGCAGGATTTCAGCGAGTTCTACGCCGATTTCGAGTGGATGGGCCTGCAGCGCCATCTCAAGGTGCTGGGCATCTTCGCCCGCATCCGCTATCGCGACGGCAAGGGCGGCTACCTCGAGGATACGCCGCGCTTCCTGCGCTACGCGCGCACCGTCGCGGAGCGCTACCGCGAACTCGCGCCGCTCGCGCGCCTGCTCGACCAGCTGGAGCAGCGCCAGCCCGCCCTGGCGGGAAATGGGAAATAGGAAATGGGAAATCGTGGAAGCGACGAAGTCCTGCGCCTTTACGATTTCCCATTCCCCATTCCCTATTCCCTGATTTTCCGGGCGTGAAAGCAATGATCCTGGCCGCGGGGCGCGGTGAGCGCATGCGCCCGTTGAGCGACCACGTCCCCAAGCCCCTGCTGCAGGCCGGCGGCCGGCCCCTCGTCGTCGGACTGATCGAGTCGCTCGCCCGCGCCGGGATCGACGAGCTGGTCGTGAACGTTTCGCATCTCGGCGGCCTGATCGAGCAGGAACTCGGCGATGGCACGCGCCAGCGGGTTCGCATCGTCTATTCGCGCGAGCGCGAGCCGCTCGAAACCGGCGGCGGGATCGCCTACGCCCTGCCGCTGCTCGGCGCCGAGCCCTTCGTCGCGGTGAACAGCGACATCCATTGCGATTTCGATTTCGCGCGCCTGGCTGCCGCGGCGGCGGCGATCCGCGGCGGCGCCGTTAGCGCGCACCTTGTCCTGGTGGACAACCCGCCCCATCACCCCGCCGGCGATTTCTGCCTGAGCGGCGGCCGGGTCGCGGCGGAGGGGGCGCGCAAGCTCACTTTCAGCGGGATCGGGGTCTACGCACCGGTGCTGTTTGCGGAAGTCCCGCGCGGCACCAGGCGCCAGCTGGCGGCACTGCTGCGGCCCGCCATGGCGCAAGGACGCGTGAGCGGAGAGCACCACCGCGGAGTGTGGATGGACATCGGGACGCCGGAGCGCCTCGCTGCCCTCGATCGCCTGCTCGCGGCGCGGGCTTGAGGGCTTGTCTATAATTTTGACGATGCCTGGCCCCGTCGATATCGATGTTTACCAGCGGCGCCGCGCGCGGCTCGCCGCCGCCATGGGAAGCGGCGTCGCGTTCGTGCCGACGGCCGCCGAACGCACGCGCAACCGCGACGCGCACTATCCCTACCGCTTCGACAGCTACTTCTACTACCTCACCGGTTTCCGCGAGCCGGACGCAGTGCTCGCGATCGTGGCGGGGAAGCACCCGAAGCACATCCTGTTCTGCCGCGACAAGGACCCGGAGCGCGAGATCTGGGACGGGTTTCGCTACGGGCCGGAGGCCGCCCGCGCCGCTTTCGGCTTCGACGAGACGCATCCGATCGCGCGCCTCGATACGCTGGCGCCGGAGCTGATCGCCGGCCACACCGCGCTCTATTGCCACCTGGGCGCCGACGCCGCGTGGGACGCGCGCGTCACCGGCTGGATCAACCAGGTGCGCGGGCAGGCGCGCGCCGGCACCGTCGCTCCGCGCGAGGTGAAGGACGTGCGCGCGCTGCTCGACGAGATGCGCCTTGTCAAGGGACCGGAAGAGCTGGCGGTGATGCGGCGCGCAGCGGAAATCACCGCCGGCGCACACCGGCGCGCCATGCGCGCGGCGAAAGCAGGCCGGGCCGAGTACGAGATCGAGGCCGAGCTGCTGCACGAGTTCCGCCGGCACGGCGCGCTTGCTCCGGCCTATACCCCGATCGTCGCCTCGGGCGAGCGCGCTTGCGTGCTGCACTACGTACAGAACGACGGCGTGCTGGCGGACGGAGAGCTGCTGCTGATCGATGCCGGCTGCGAGCTCGAGGGCTACGCGGCGGATCTCACGCGCACCTTTCCGGTGAACGGCCGGTTCAGCGCCGCCCAACGGGAAATCTACGACATGGTGCTCGCGGCGCAAGCGGCCGCGATCGCCGCGGTGCAGCCCGGCGCGCCCTGGGACGCGCCGCACCGTGCGGCGGTCAACGTCCTGGCGCAGGGCCTGATCGACCTGAAGCTGCTTTCCGGCGGTCTCGCCGAGGTGGTCGAAACCGAAGCCTACAAGCGCTTCTACATGCACCGCACGGGCCATTGGCTGGGGCTCGACGTGCACGACGCGGGCGACTACAAGCTGGATGGGGCGTGGCGCGCGCTGGCCCCCGGCATGGTGCTCACCGTCGAGCCGGGGTGCTACGTGCGGCCGGGCGCCGGAGTACCGGAGCGCTACGCCGGCATCGGGGTGCGCGTCGAGGACGATGTCCTGGTGAGCGCCGCCGGCGCAGAGGTGCTCACCCGGGATGCGCCCAAGCAGCCCGGCGATATCGAAGCCTGGATCAATGGTCGCGCAGCCTGACTACGACGTGCTGATCGTGGGGGGCGGTCCGGTCGGGCTCGCCCTCGCCCTCGCCCTGCGCGGCTCCGGCCTCACCGCGGGTCTTGTGGAAGCGCGTGCCGCGCACTCGATACAGGCTGACCCGCGGCCGATCGCGTTGTCCCATGGCAGCCGGCTGATCCTGGAGCGGCTCGGGACGTGGGAGCAGCTGGCGCCGGCCACGCCGATACGCCGCATCCACGTTTCGCAACGCGGCGGCTTCGGCCGGGTCGAGCTCGATTGCTCGCAAGCAGGGCTGCCGGCGCTCGGCTACGTGGTGGACTACGGCCGGCTCGCCGCCTCGCTCACCGCCGCGTTCGAAAGCGACGCGGGCTGCCGACGGCTTTCCGCGACCGTGGGAGGGATAGAAACGGGAGCGCTGGCGGCGACGGCCCTGCTCGAAACGGCCGACGGGCGCATCCGGGCCGGCGCGCGGCTGCTCGCAATCGCCGATGGCGGGATGCTGCAGATTGCGGCGGCGCGCGCGCGCGACTACGGGCAGGCGGCAGTGACGGCCCGCGTCACTACCGGGTTGCCGCAGCAAGGCATTGCCTACGAGCGTTTCACCCCGGCCGGTCCGCTGGCGCTCCTGCCCTTCGAGGACGGCTATGCGCTGGTGTGGACCGCGACACCGGATGAGGCGCGCAACCTGTGCGATCTACCCGAGGAGGCCTTCCTCGAGCGCTTGCAGCAGGCCTTCGGCCAGCGCGTGGGCGTTTTCCGGGGAGCCACCGCGCGAGCTTGCTTCCCTCTCGCCCTGCGGGTGGCGGACCGCAGTGCGCACCCGCGCACGATCGCGCTCGGCAATGCCGCGCAAATGCTACATCCGGTCGCGGGCCAAGGGCTGAACCTGGGCCTGCGGGATGCGTGGGAACTGGCCGCCACGATCCGGACTGCGGAACGCAGCGAGATCGGCATGCCGCCGCAGCTGCAGGCCTACCACGCTCGGCGGCGCATCGACCGCGGCGGCGGCGTCTGGTTCACGGATACGCTGGTGCGGCTCTTCTCCAACGACATCGCGCCCCTCCGCTTCGCGCGCGGACTGGGGCTCGCGGCGCTCGGCGCGGCGCCTCCGGCCCGGGATTTCGTGCTGCGCTGCATGACTTTCGGCACGCGCGGCTGATTTCCGCGTCGGCCGGCGCGCAGGACGCGGAAAAATCCGCGGAATCGTGTCGCCGGCCGGCAACTGCAGCGCTTGGTTTGCCGGTTTGCTCGAATTTTTTTCAGTAAGTGCCTACCGCGGCAAGCGCTTTGTCGGAAATTCGCGCGCGCGACGGCGCGTGTGTGGGTTCGTTGCAACACATCAGAAAAAAAATCTGCGAATTGCTTTTTTTTCGCGCACGCAGCGATTACAATGGCGCCCTTCCCCGTAAAGCAAGTGAATTCGATCGTCGACGCGGCGCGCGCGATGCACATCGGCCCCTTCCAGCTGAGGAACAATCTCGTCGTCGCGCCGATGGCGGGGGTCACCGATCGCCCCTTCCGGCAGCTGTGCAAGCGCATGGGGGCGGGTATGGCGGTTTCCGAGATGGTCGCGAGCAATTCCCTGCTGTGGGGCTCGGAAAAGACCCGCCGGCGCGCCAACCACGAGGGCGAAGTGGATCCCATCTCGGTGCAGATCGCCGGGGCTGACCCCCGGATGCTGGCGAACGCGGCGCGCTACAACGTCGACCAGGGGGCCCAGATCATCGATATCAACATGGGCTGCCCGGCCAAGAAGGTCTGCAACGTCATGGCGGGTTCCGCGCTGCTCAAGGACGAGCCCCTGGTGGGCCGCATCCTCGACACGGTGGTCGGTGCCGTGGACGCTCCGGTCACCCTGAAGATCCGCACCGGCTGGGATCACGACAATCGCAATGCAGTGGCCGTCGCCCGGCTCGCGGAGCGGGCGGGCATCAAGGCGCTCGCCGTGCACGGCCGCACCCGGGCGTGCGGCTTCTCCGGGCAGGCCGAGTACGACACCATCGCGGCGGTGAAGGCCGCGGTCGGCATTCCCGTGATCGCCAACGGTGACATCTCCACCCCCGAGAAAGTGAAGGAAGTGCTGGACTACACCAAGGCGGACGCCGTGATGATCGGACGCGCCGCCCAGGGCCGGCCGTGGATGTTCCGCGAGATCCTGCACTACCTGGGGACCGGGGCCGCGCTGCCGCCACCGGAGGTGGAAGAGATCCGGCGCGTGCTGCTGGCGCACCTGGACGAGCTCTACGAATTCTACGGCGAGCACACCGGCGTGCGCGTCGCCCGCAAGCATATCTCCTGGTACACCAGGGGCTTGGCCGGCTCGGCGGCATTCCGCCATGCCATGAACCAGCTCGAGACCCGCGCCGAGCAACGGGCGGCGGTGGACGGATTTTTCGCGCAGCTCGCAGACCGCGGGCGGCGCCTGAACTATGTCGAGGAACAGGCAGCATGATCAACGAAAACGAAATGGCGCGCATGGTGCGCAAGGCGGTGGAAGGCTATTTCCGCGACCTGGACGGGGAGAAACCCTGCGCCGTCTATGACATGGTCATCCACTGCGTGGAGAAGC
>JBIOVQ010000289.1:0-2156 GCA_044867805.1 Burkholderiales bacterium
GAAACCTGCGCTTCCACGGCGAAGCACGGCGCCCGCTACCTCCTGGTTCTCAACTGGCACGAGGGCAATATCCCGTCGCTCGCCATCGCCGCGGAATCCCTGCATCGCGACCACGGCATGACGGTGCTGACGGTCCAGGCCTGCTATGTCGCCGCCGAGATGTTCGGGGCCGATTACGGAGGACTCACGCACGGCGGCGAGATCGAGGCGCTCGCGGTGCTGGCGTGGCGGCCCGACCTGGTTCATCTCGATCGCATCGAAGGCTCATCCGATCACACGCACGGCCGCAAGTGGGACAAGCTGCGCCGCACGCGCGCCTACCAGCCGGTGCTGCGTGACATCCGCACCATCGCGCCGAGCGGCTGGTACGGCGCGCCCGAGCATGCGACCGTGGAGAAGGCGAAACGCATGCTGGACAGCATCGCGGGGGCGATCGCGAAGGAAGCATCCGAGATCTTCCGCCTGCTCGACGAGGCGCAGGGCGGCACCGCCGAGATCAAGCACCTCAAGAAAGCGAGCTGACGAGCATCAAGACCATGTGTGGCGATGCTCGCCCCTCATCCCCGCCCTTCTCCCGAGCGGAGAAGGGAGATTCGAGGCGCAACAGCGCAAACGCGCTGTTGCGCGGAGCCTAACGATGGCGAAGGTACTGACGCAGGCCCAGGCGAAGAGCATGGGGCTGCCGGGGCGCAAGTCGCTCGAAATCGTGTCCGGGGAAAAGGGTTCTCAGGCGGTCACGCTGCGCCTGGTCGAGATCCCCGTGCCCAAGCCCGGGGAAGCGTTGCGCGGCCCGCACTACCACCAGGGCTTCGAGGAATGCATCTACGTGATGTCCGGCGAGGGCTGTACCGAAGCCGATAGCGGGAAGCACCGGTTGAGGGCGGGCGACACGATTCTGATTCCGCCGGGGGAAAAGCATGTGACGCGCAATACCGGCCACGAGCCGCTGGTCTTGCTGTGCTTCTTTCCCGTAGCGGATATCTCGAAGCGCACGCAGGAATGAACGGCGTGAATCGTGATTCGTGGGTCGTGATTCGGCGACCCGCGCCGCTTGTCTGACATCGCATTTCCCATCGAATCACAAATCACGAATCACGCATTTATGCCTCATGACGTCCTCTGCCTGCGCCCCGAAGCCGATTTCGCGCGCGTGGGCGTAGCAGCTCCAGCCGGCATCACCGTCGCCTATCGCCGGCCGGATGATTTCGAGCTTGCCGCGCTCATCAAGGCATCCCGCGCGCTGGTAATACCGGCAGTCGGCGGAAAGCTGTCCGGCTCCCTGTTCGAAGGCGGGCAGGTCAAGCTGGTGCAAGTGACCGGAGCCGGTGTGGACCGGCTCGACGAGGCGGCCATGAAGAAACTGGGCATTGCGGTCGCCAATGTGCCCGGCGGCAGCAACAGCGCCGTTGCCGAGTATGCGGTCGGCTGCGCCATCGTGCTGCTGCGGCGCCTGGCCTGGTCCGACAGGGAGATCCGCGACGCCAACTACGCCTCTTTCCGCGGCCGCATGGTTGCCGACAACCTCCCCGGCCTTGAAGGGCTCACGGTGGGCGTCGTGGGCATGGGGACGGTCGGGCTCGCGGTGGCCGAAGCATTCCACCGCTTTGGCTGCCAGATTGTCTGCCACGACCCTTCGCCTCGCGCCAGCGAGGCGGCCGCGAAGATCGGCGCCCGCGCGCTCCCACTGGACGAGTTGCTCAAGACATCGGATATCGTGACACTGCACGTGCCTCTGCTGCCCCAGACGCGAGGCCTGATCGGCGCGCGCCAGCTCGACCTGATGAAACCCGGCGCGGTGCTGATACAGGCGTCGCGCGGCGGCGTTGCCAACGAGGGGGCGCTTGCCACCCACCTGAATACCGGGCGGCTCGGTGGCGCGGCGGTGGACGTCTACGGGGTCGAGCCGCCCGATACCGATAACCCCCTGTTCGCTCTCGAGGGCGAGGCTGCCCACCGCGTCCTGTTCACGCCTCACGTCGCCGGCGTGACGCGCCAGTCGTCCGCCACCCTGTTCCGCGAGGCGTGGGCCAACGTCGAGCGCGTCCTGGTCCGGGGCGAAGCGCCACTTAACCGCGTCTACTGAAAGAGTGGACAGTGGACAGTTTTCAGTTTGCAGTTCAAACCGGGCCGTTTGGTGTTGCTGCCCACTGCCAACT
>JBIOVQ010000290.1:0-12839 GCA_044867805.1 Burkholderiales bacterium
TCGGCCGCACCTCGCAGCCCCAGGTGTCGAAGCAGATCGCCGCGATTTCCTTCCTGTGTATCCATTCGCAGGTCTCGAAGCGCAGTCCCGGCGCGTCGCCCGCCGCGTAGGCGCCCCAGTCGCCCTGGGCAAGGCAGTGCTCCATCTGGCCGGTGCGCACGATCACGAAATCGCCGCGCCGCACCTCCACGCCCTGCGCCTTCGCGCAGGCGTCGAGCTCCGCGTTGCCGACGCCGAAGCCGTCCTCGAGATAGTCGCCGCCGAGGGAGCGCGGGATGTCGAGCAGCACGCCGCGCCCGACCATGCGGTCGCGCGTCTTGTGGATGCCGTTCTTCTTCGCGCCGGTGGAATCCACGAGGCGCGCGTCGTAGCCGTTCCACATCTTGTCGCCGTAGAAGATGTGGCCCAGCGCGTCCCACTGCGTGCCGCACTGCAGGGGCATCGAGACCATGTCGTCGGCGTAGCGGATCTTTCCCGGGTCCTGCGTGCCGGCCACCGCGTCGGTGCCGGTCGCGAGCATGGTGTGGATGGGGTTGAAGCGCCCGCCCCATCCCGTGCGCTGCGGCCCGTTCGAGTTGAAGTCGAGCCCGAGCGCGGATGTCTTGCCCTTCCTGACCAGCCCCGCCGCCTTCTTGATGTCGTCCGGCGTCACGAAATTGAGCGTGCCCAGTTGGTCGTCGGGCCCCCAGCGTCCCCAGTTCTTCACGCGCGCCGCCATCTGCTCCAGCGTTTTCAGCGTCACGTCCTGCTTGAGCGGCCTCTTCGGCACCATCTTCATCGGGAGCGCCGGCTTTCCCATGTCTCTCTCCCTTTATGACTCAAATAAAAGCAAAGCGAACCACAGATAAACACAGATGAGCACGGATGAAACCCATTCCCAGCAGGCTGCGGTTTTCATATCTGTGTGTATCTGTGTTCATCTGTGGTTGCATTCCTGTTGCCATTACGCCCTCAGCCGCGGCATGAGCCGCAGCGCGTTGTCGCGGTCTATTGCCATCAGCTCGGCGGCGCTGAAACCGTAATGAGCAAGCCCGCCGTTCACCTCTGCGCCGTTGCGGAACGGGAAATCGGTCCCGTAGAGCACCTGCGACACCGGGGCGATCTTCATCAGCGCGGCGAGCGCCCCGGCATGGTTGCCCTGAGCGGTGTCGTAGTAAAACTTGCGCAATTCGTGCATCAGACCGTTCGGAAGCCTGCTCTTGTCCTTCATCCTGGCCTCCTCGACTTGAAAGCGGGACAGCAGGAACGGCGTGACGCCGCCGCTGTGGGAGAAGATCCAGCGGATGTCCGGATAGCGCGCCGCGGCGCCGGTGAAGAGCAAGCTCGCCATGGTGCGCGTAGTGTCCACCGCGTACTCGATCGTCGCATCCGGCACGCTCGTCGGCAGCTTGCCGCAGCATGCAGGTGTCAGAGGATGGGTGTAAATCACCGCCTTACGGCGGTTCAGTTCCTCGAGCACCGGCCAGAACGCGGCATCGCCGAGATATTTGCCGTCGTAGCTGGTTATCAGGTATATCCCCTCGGCCTTAAGCGTGTCGTAGGCGTATTCGATTTCGCGCAGGCTTCCTTCCCTGTCCGGCAACGGTATCGAGGCAAACATGCCGAACCGGCCGGGGTGATCGGTGCGGAGCCTGGCCGCGTAGTCGTTCGCTTCCCGCGCGAGCTTGCGGGCGAGCGCGGCGTCGCCGAGCCACACGTCCGGACTGATCAGTGAAGTGACCGAGGTCTTGATCCCGCTCTTGTCCATGTCCTCCAGCGATCTCTGCAACGACCAGGGCGCGTGCCCCCGCTTGTACGACTTGAGTTGCGCCTGAAAAGTCGGGAACGCGATGTGGTGGTGCACGTCGATACGGTAGGGCTTGCCCGACGCGGCCGGCGCCTGCCCCGCCGTCTGGCAACCCGGCAGCAGCGCGCCGGCCCCGAGCGCGCCGAGTCCAGCGAGGAACTCCCGCCGCGACGCGAACGAACGCACGTGCATCCATTCATTGGTTTTCATGGTTCTCCTCCGTTCACGAGATGCGTGACACGGTGACACGTGACGCGGTGAACCGTGACACGGTAGTTCGTGACGCGGTAAATCGCGTCAGCTGCTGGCAGCTTTTTCAATTATGCACGCATTCGCGCGTCACGCGGTACCGTGTCACGCCTCATCGCGTCACGCTGCATCGCGTCACGCTTTCTCAAAGCTTTACAACGACCTTGCCGAGCTGCGCGTTGCTCTCCACGTAAGCTTTCGCCGCGGGCAGCTCGCTGAAGGGAAATACCTTGTCGATCAAGGGCGTGATACGGCCGTCGGCGAACCCGGGCAGGAGATCGCGGGCGAATCCGCGCATTGCCTCCGCCCGCTGCGGCGCCGACATCAGCGCGTTCGACACGCCGAAGATTTGCAGCCGCTTGCCGTGCACCGTCTCGAGGTCGATCTCGGCCCGGTGCTGGTCGTCCACGTAGCCGATGATCGCGATCCGGCCCTGGTTGGCGGCCGAGCTCACCAGATCCGGGAAGGCGCTGCCGCCGACCAGGTTCAAGGCAACGTTGAAACCCTTGCCGTCCGTCGCGGCGAGCACCTTGTCGGCGAAACGGCCGCCGGAGGCGACGATGCCGGTATCGAGGCCCGATGCCTTGAGCTTCTCCAGCTTTTCCTTCGAGCGCGAGACACCGATCACCCTTGCGCCCAGGTACTTTCCGATCTGCACCGCCATCACGCCCACGCCGGAAGCGGCGCCCGCGACGAGCAGCGTCTCGCCCGCCTTGAGCTTCCCGTACTGGCAGATGCCCTCGTACGCGGTCACGGACACGATCGGCACCGCCGCCGCCTGCTCCCACGTGAGCCGTTCCGGCTTCGCCGCCGCCTGCGCCGCGCCCATCACCACGTACTCGGCGAACGAGCCGCGCGCGCGGCCCAGGATCGCGTCCCCGGGCTTGAATGCCGTGACGCCCTCGCCCACCGCGGCCACCTCGCCCGCGCAGTCGCCTCCCGCCGGGTGCGGCTCGTGGACCTGGTGCAGGCTGATGCTGGCGAGGATTTCGCCGCGGTTGAGAGAGGCCGCGCGCACCTTGACCAGCAGCTCGCCCGCCTTCGGCTGCGGCTGCGGGACTTCGCGCGGCTCAAACGCTGTCTTGCCGTTTACGGATTTGATGTAATAGCTCTTCATATTTTCAGATAAGGCGTGATTTGTGATTGGTGATTTGTGATTCGTGGCTCGATTCCGGTAACCCACCGCAAAGGGCGGATCAGGTCCCAGGTCGAATCACGATTCACGAATCACGACTCACGTTTTTTCCTGAAGTCTGCTACGGATCGGGCGTAGCTCCCGTCGCGGGTCTTAAGCGCGCGAGTGACGGGCTTGGTGGCGCCGAACGTGTGGACCACCGCCGAGTGCTTCCCCGCGCCTCCGATCACCGCGATGAGGATGTCTTCGGGCCGCTGCACCATGCAGACCGGCGCGCTCTCGCCCGCATGGGCGTACTTCTCCTTCCATGTGACGCGCAGGCGGCGCTCGATGTTCTCCCTGGAGAAGCGGCCGAGCGGCAGGTGCGCGTGCTCGTGCAGGAAGCGCTTCGCGTCCGCCTTGCTCATCCCGCCCCCCGCCACCGTCTTCGCATGCTCCGGGCCCATCACCACGAGCGGCTGCGCCTCGTAGTACACGTCGTTGACGCCGGTCCCGATCATGGTGCCCGCGATCGTGGTCAGGATGCCCTCGGCGGTGAGGCTCTCGTGGTCGTTGACGTTGTGCGGGCATTCGGCGCCGATCACGGTCACGGCGCTCGCCTCGCGCGGCAGCCCGCGCTCGACGTGCAGCGGCTCCCACGGGCTCTCCGCCTCGTTCTCGGCCGCGAGATAGGAGAACTTCGACGGTGCTCCGAAGGTGGACATGTCGCCCAGCGCGGGAATCGCGCCACCGATGTTGACGAGCGCGAGCCGGATCGCCCGCCCGAGGGCGGCATTGGCCTGCCAGCCTGGGCCGAACGCGTTGTGCCCGGAGTTGATATCGAGCTCCCTGGCCACCGGGCCGTTGACGATCACGAGCGGCGCGCACAGGTGCGTCGTCGCCTGGACGCCGTAGAGGTTGAACGGCTCCTCGCACATCGCCTCGATCGCCAGCATGAGCACCGGGAAGTATTCCGGCCGGCAGCCCGCCATCACCGCGTTCGCGGCGAGTCGCGGCGGGGTCGCCTCGCCGTAGCGCGGCGCCACTTTGGCCACCGGCTCGTCCCACGGACGGTCGCAGTACTCCAGCATGCGCTCCACGCGCTGCGCCGTGGGCGGCACAACCGGCAGCCCGTCGCTCCAGCCGCGCTCGCGCGCGAGCGCGTTGACCGCGTCGAAATCGTCCTCGCACTCCAGGCTCGTGCCCGGCGCTTTCAGCAGCTCGGCAAGATCGGAAGTCATGTCAGGAACAAGACATAGCCGCAGATAAACGCAGATACACGCGGATGAAACCCAGAAATTCAGCTACAGACTACGAGGGATGAGGGACAGGTGAGCCGGTGACGAAGGCTCTTCCTCTCGACACCCGACACTCGACACTTCATCGTCGATCCTCTGTGTTCTCCGTGATCTCTGTGGCTAATGTTTCTATTCCTTGATTCTATCTGTGTTTATCTGCGTGTATCTGCGGCTTGAAGTTTTGCTTTATGACTTCCACCACCTGCGGGATCGCGTGGCCGGCGCGGCCCTCGACCTGCTCGAGCGAGAGGCCGCCCAGCGGATGCGGGATCAGCAGCAGCGGCAGGTCGGGCACGCCGAACACGCGCGCCTGCGTCTTCCCCAGATCGAGGAAGGGCTCCGAGAGAATCACGGCGGTGACGAGGCCGCGTTTCCGGAGCTCGCACATGTCGTGGACACTCCACGACGTGCACGAGCCTCAGTCGGCCATCGCGCTGACGACGATGTCCGCTTCCGCCGCGAGCCGGTCGAGCATGCCGTCCGGCGCCGGCAGGCTGACGCTGCCCTTGCGCAGCGACACGACCGATGCGACCGGCAGCGCCGCCTTCACACCCTCGGTGATGAAGCGCAGAAGGTGGTCGGCGTTGCCCTTGCTGTTGTCGAGCACGCCGAGCCGCAGCCCGCCCTTGCCCGCCTTGCGGCCTTCCGCCGCCGCCGCGGGCGCGGGCGCCGGCGCTTCCGGCACGACCAGTAGAACCTTGCTCATCGCATGCTCCTTCGCTAATCCACCCGTCGAAATCCTAGCATCAGCCGCTCACGGCGCCAAAAATCTCGACGCAAAGTCGCAAAGCCGCAAAGGAAAACATGAGAAATGTGGTTTTGAACTTATTTATTGTCTGTCTTTCTTCGCGCCTTCGCGGCTTTGCGTCAAGCCTTTCTCGTTATTCCACGCTCTTGGCTGGAAGGACGATCTGGGTCTGCGTGACGATCGCCACCACCTTCCCGCTCGGGTTGCGGATGGTGGTCTGCCACACCATGGTCGTGCGCCCTATATGCAGCGGCACGGAGACCGCCCGCAGCACGGGTCCCTCGCCCGCCCTGAAGAAATTGGTCTTCGATTCGAGCGTCCCGGTGCGGTGCCCGGGCGGCAGGTTGTGGACCGTGCCGGCGGCGCCGACCACGTCCGCGAACGCCATCAGCGCGCCGCCGTTCACGCGCCCCGACCGGTTGATGTGCATCGGTCTCACCCGCATCTCGGCGACGACCTTGCGCTTGCCGATCGAGACGAGCCGCACGCCGAGCGCGCGCGGCATCCCGCTTTTCATCACCGGCGAGCCGCCGTGGCGTGTCTTCCTGCTGCCCGCTTTCTTTTTCTTCATGCTTGATCCTTTTCAGCCCGCATGTCGCGGGCGCCCGCTCGCGCGCTTCGATCGCCGGACCTTGACTCCCCCCACTCGTGAAGCATGCGGGCTAATGGTAGCGCGGCCCCGGAGCAGCGTCTCGCAGTGTGGAACGGAGCAAGTCCGGCGGCCCGTCAATGCCTGTAGACTCACGATATGGACGCCGATTCCCTGAGCGCCGTCGAAAGCGCGGTGGTCGCCGAGCCGCCCTATACCCGGGGCGTGTTCCAGGGCATGCGCCTGTCGTCGCACTTCCAGCCGGTGTTCAGCCTGGCGCACGGTCGCGCGGTCGGCTACGAGGCGCTGCTGCGCGCCACGAGCCGCGACAACCGGCCAACGTCACCGTTCGATGCCTTCGCCAGCGCCGAGCGCTCCGGCCAGATCGTGCAGCTCGACCGCCTGGCGCGCGCGATACACGCGCGCAACTTCGCGGCCCAGTCATCGGGCGCGTCCTGGTTGTTCCTGAATATCCACCCCGACGTGATCGTGCACGGGCTCACGCACCACGGGCCGTTCTTCGGGGAACTCCTCGAGAGCTGCGGCATCGCGCCGAGCCGCGTGGTGATCGAGGTCATCGAGGCGGCCCTGCTCGAGGACGCGCCGCTTTCCGATGCGCTGGCCTACTACCGCGGCCTCGGCTGCCTCATCGCCATCGACGATTTCGGGGCGGGCCACTCGAACCTCGACCGCATCTGGCGGTTGAAGCCGGACATCGTCAAGCTCGATCGGGCGCTGGTGATCCAGGCCTCGGAAGACCGGACGGCGCGCCAGATGCTGCCGCGCGTGGTGGCGATGCTGCACGAGGCGGGCTCCCTGGTGCTGATGGAGGGCGTGGAGACCGAAGCCCAGGCCATGATCACGATGGACGCGGAAGCCGACTTCGTCCAGGGCAATTACTTCGCGCCGCCCGCTCCCGAGCTGTCGGCTGCTCCCAGCGGTGGGGCGTCATTCGACGCGCTCCACAATCAGTTTCACCGCCTCGCGGCGCTCGAGCAGATGGATTACCAGTCCGAGGTGGACCCGTACGCGCAGGCGCTCGTCGGCGTTGCGGAGCGCCTCGAGACCGGGCAGGCGCTCGCCGAAGCGGCGACGCCCTTCCTCCAACTGCCGCAGGCGGACCGTTGCTTCGTGCTCGACCGCATGGGTCACCAGTTCGGGGCGTCGGCGCCGGGGGTACGCAGGTCCGTGACGGCCGACCCGCGCTTCGCGCCCATCGCCGACGACAGCGGCGCGAACTGGGCCCGGCGCCATTACTTCCGGCGCGCCCTGTTGCAGCCGGGCGTGCACATGACCCGGCCGTACCTGTCGGTCGCCACGGCCAAGCTGTGCGTGACGGTGTCCACGTCCATCCGCACCGCCGCCGGCCGCTTCGTCCTGTGCGGCGACATCCAGTGGAGCGACAAGGTTTCGGCGAGCGACCTCGCGGGAACGCGAACTGAGCGCATCAAGTTGGGATGAACGACCCCGGAAGCTGCCGGACGCCAGTCACGGGCTGCAAGTTACAGGTCGCAAGCTACTTTGAAGCTTGCGGTTTGAAGCTTGAGGCTTGGAACTTGAGGCCTGAAACTGTCGTCTGACATCTGGCGTCTGACGTCTGGCGGCTAGCAAACAGCTCCCTCGTCCCTCGTCCCTCGACCCTCGACACACATGGCTTCTTATCCGGAACTGGCGGGCCGCGTGGCCGCGATCACCGGCGGCGCGCAGGGAATAGGCGCCGCAACCGCGCGCGCGTTCGCGAAACAGGGCGCTCACGTCGCGGTGCTCGATATCGACGGCGCCGGCGCGAAAAAGGTCGCGGACGCGATCACCCGCGGCAAGGGCCGCGCGATAGCGGTGCACACCGACGTGACCGAGGAGTCGTCCGTCGGGCGCGCCGTCGAGGCCGTCATCAGCGGGCTCGGCAGCCTCGACATCCTCGTCAATTGCGCCGGCGGCTACGGCCGGCTCGCGACGGTCGAGGACATGCCGGTCGAGGAATGGGACCGCACCGTGGCCCTGAACCTGCGCAGCGTGTTCCTGGTTTCGCGCGCGGCAATTCCGCACCTCAAGCGCTCGAAGGCGGGGCGCATCATCAACGTGTCGTCGATCTCGGGCCGCCAGGTGACGGTGGCCTCCTCGCCGGCCTACGGCTCCGCCAAGGCCGCCGTGATCCAGCTCACGCGGTTTCTCGCCCAGCAGCTCGGCCCCCACGGCATCACCGCCAACGCGATCGCGCCGATCACGACGCTCACCCCGCGCGTCGCCGCGCTGCGCAGCGAAGCGGACGTCGAGCGCATCAAGTCCCTGGTGCCGCTCAGGCGCCTCGCCGAGCCCGAGGACCACGCCCAGGCCATGCTATGGCTCGCCTCCGACGCGGCGGCCTACATCAACGGCATCACGCTCGACGTGAACGGCGGGAGGATAATGATGTAAGGATGAAGGCGGAAGGATGAAGGATGACCGTCGCGTAACGCGCGACCGAGCCATGTCCCGACCTCTCGTTTCCTTCGGTCGGACATAACCGATCGGACGCCAGTGAAAGATCGGGACAACGACGCTGACGCGTAGCGTGGGGTCATCCCTCATCCTTCATCCCTCATCCTTCAGGCGGCGCGGTGGTAACATCCCCCGACACGATCCCCACCCCTGAAGAGGATCGCACCGCCGTGAGCAGCTTTCCGTGAAAGCGCCGCCTTTCGCCTACGTCCGGGCGCGCAGCCTCGCCGAGGTCTTCGGCCTCCTGGAGCAGCACGGCGACCGGGCCAAGCTGCTGGCGGGCGGGCAAAGCCTCATTGCAGCGCTCAACATGCGGCTGTCGACTCCGGAACTGCTGATCGACATCAGCCGCCTCGGCGAGCTGTCGGGAATCCGGGTGCGCGACGGTCACGTCCGGATCGGGGCGCTCACCACGCACGGCGAGATCGAGCGTTCGCCCGATATCGCGAAGCACCTGCCGCTGCTCGCGCAAGCCGCGCCGCACATCGCGCACGCGGCGGTCCGCAACGTCGGCACCTTCGGCGGCAGCCTCGCTCTCGCAGACCCGGCTGCCGAATGGCCGGCGTGCTGCGTCGCGCTCGATGCCCGCTTCACTCTGGCCGGCAAGCGCGGGACCCGGCAGGTGATGGCGCGGGAGTTTTTCAAGGGACTTTATTCCACGGCATTGCGCCCCGCTGAAGTCCTCACGCACGTCGAGATCCCCATCCTGGGACCGGATTACCGCAGCGCCTTCGTCGAGCTGGCGCGCCGCCGCGGCGACTACGCGATCGTCGGTCTCGCCGCGCTCGCGAAAAGCGCGCGGGGCGCCCTGTCGGACCTGCGCCTCGCGTTCTTTGGCGTTGGCGCAACGGCCGTGCTCGCGCGCAGCGCAATGGCCGCAGTCGACGGCAAGACTGCATCACCCGATGCGATCGCAGCGGCGGTGAAAGCGCTCGCCAAAGACCTTGATCCGAGCCCCGACCTCTATTCGTCGGCCGCCACCAAGATGCAGCTCGCGCGCGTCCTGACCGGCCGTGCGCTAGTAGCCCTCGCTGGATGAAGTGAAAATCTCGACGCAAAGGCGCAAAGCCGCAAAGGACAATCTGAACAATATGGTTTTGGAAGTTATTTATTGTTTGCTCTTCTTTGCGCCTTCGCGGCTTTGCGTCAAGTGTTTACATCCATGAAGCGGGCGACGAAAAAGAGAGCGGCCAGTAAGCCCGCGCGTTCCGGCGCCGGTCCGGTCCCGGAGCAGGCGCTCGAGACAACGCTGACGCTCAACGGCGCGCCGGTCAGCCGGCGCATCCAGGTGCGCCAGCACCTGATCGATTTCCTGCGCGAGGAGATGGGCCTCACCGGCTCGCACGTCGGCTGCGAGCACGGCGTGTGCGGCACATGCACCGTGCGCGTGGACGGCCGCATCGTCCGCGGCTGCCTCATGCTCGCCGTGCAGGCCGACGGCCGCCGCGTGGACACGATCGAAGGACTGTCGGATTCCGGCGAGCTGGCGGAACTGCAGGACGCCTTCCATCGCAGGAACGCGCTCCAGTGCGGCTATTGCACGCCCGGCATGCTGCTCGCGGCGCAGGACCTGGTCGCGAGCGAGCCCGGCGCCTCGCGCGAGCGCATACGCGAGCATCTCTCCGGCAACTACTGCCGCTGCACCGGCTACCAGGCGATCGTGGACGCGGTCGAGGACGTGCTCGCCGCCCGCCGGAAAAAGCTATAAGCGTCGCCGATTAGCGCAGATGAACGCAGATCAGAATCGGAAATTAGCCGCCAAGGCGCCAAGAACGCCAAGGAATACGAAAATGGACTCTCTAATGCAGCGGCTATATCGCAGGTTGCGACGCTACCAAGCGATTCAGGGAGCGGTTTGGTTCTCATTCTTGTATTGAATTTCTTGGCAGCCTTGGCGTCTTGGCGGCTATTTTTTTTGAGTTTTATCGGCATTGATCGGCGTTCATCGGCGGCTTAACATGACTACTGCGAGCGATAGCGGCTACATAGGGAAGAGCGTCCCGCGCGCGGGCGCGAGGCGCCTGCTGCAGGGACGCGGCGCGTACACCGACGACCTGCGCCTGCCGCGGCTCGCGCACGTCGCATTCTTCCGCAGCCCGCACGCCCACGCTCGCATAGCCAAGCTCGACTTCAGCAGGGCCAAGGCCATGCCCGGAGTGATCGCCGTGGTGGACGGCCGCGAGCTCGCGAAGTACTGCACGCCCTGGGTCGCCGTGCTCGGGCACCTGAAGGGCATCAAGTCGCCGCCGCAGCATGCGATCGCGATCGATCGTGCATGCTGGCAGGGCGAGGCCGTGGCGGCGGTCATAGCGGAAACTCGCGTTCAGGCCGAGGATGCCGTGGAGCGCATCGAGGCCCGCTGGGAGGAGCTGCCGGCCGTGACGGACATGGAAGAGGCGCTCGCGGGCCGCCGCGTGATCCATCCCGATCTCGGCGACAACATCTGCTTCCGGCGCGAGCACGATACCGGCGCAGTGGACGCCGCATTCGCCAACGCGGACGTCGTGGTCGAGGAGACCTACGAGTTCGGCCGCCACACCGGCGTCACGCTCGAGCCCCGCTCCATCGTCGCCGACTACAACGCGGCCGAGCACGCGCTCACGGTCTATCACTCGACCCAGGCGCCGCACATGATGCAGGACATCTTCTCGCGGCACCTCGACATCCCCGAAGGCAATGTCCGGGTGATCGCGAAAGACGTGGGCGGCTCCTACGGCATCAAGGTCCACGTCTACGCCGACGAAATGGCGACCGCGGCGCTGTCGGTCATGCTGCGCCGGCCGGTCAAGTTCATCGCCGACCGGCTCGAATCGTTCGCCACCGACATCCACGCGCGCGAGCACAAGGCGACGGTGCGCCTCGCGTGCACGAAGGCGGGCGAGATCCTCGCCTTCGACCTCGTCGACCTGACCGCCATCGGCCCCTACTCCGTGTACCCGCGCACCAGCGGCATCGAGGGCAACCAGGTCGTGAACCTCACGGGCGGCCCCTACAAGCACCAGCAATACCGCGCCAGGATGAACGTCGTGTTCACCAACAAGAACGTGACCTGCCAGTACCGCGCGGTCGGCCACCCGATCGCGGTCGCGCTGACCGAGGCAATCGTGGATCTCGCCGCGCACAAGCTCGGCATGGATCCTGCCGAGTTCCGCCGGAAGAACCTCATCGCCGATGACGCTTATCCCTACACCTTCCCGTCCGGGATCAAGTTCGAGAAGCTCTCGCACCACCAGGCGCTCGACAAGCTGCTCGCCCTGATGGATTACAAGGGCCTGCGCGCCGAGCAGGCGGCGCTGCGCAAGAAAGGCGTGTATCGCGGCATCGGCCTCGCGGCGATGATCGAGGTCACCAACCCCTCCCCCGCCTTCTACGGCGTGGGCGGCGCGCGCATTTCCGCGCAGGACGGCGCGACGCTCCGCTTCGAGCCGACCGGCATGGTGACCTGCATGGTGAGCGTCACCGAGCAGGGCCAGGGAACGGAAGCCGTGTTCCAGCAGATCGCCGCCACGGCGGTCGGCGTGTCGATCGACCGCGTGCGTGTCATCACCGGCGATACCGGAACGACTCCTTACGGCGGCGGGACGTGGGCCTCGCGCGGCGCCGGCATCGGCGGCGAAGCGGTGCTGCAATCGGGCAAGGAGCTGCGCAGCCGCATCCTCGATGTCGCCGCGGCCATCCTCAAGGCGGACAAGTCCGAGCTCGACATCGCCGACAACGAGATCGTGAGCAAGGTAAGCGGCGAGCCGCGGCTCGAGCTGAAGGAGCTCGGGCGCGTCGCCTATTTTCGCCCGGACACGCTGCCGATGGATTTCCAGTCCGAGCTGATGGTGACGCGCCATTACACGCCGCGCGGCTACGGCTTCGCCTTCACCAACGGCATCCAGGCCTCACTCGTCGAGGTGGACGTCGAGACCGGCTTCGTGAAGCTGCTCAAGCATTGGTGCGTAGAGGACTGCGGCACCGTGATCAACCCGATGCTGGTGGACGAGCAGGTCCGCGGCGGCATCGTGCAGGGCATAGGCGGGGCGCTCTATGAGCACTGTCTCTACAGCCCCGAGGGGCAGCTCCTGAACGGCAATCTCGCCGACTACCTGGTGCCGATGGCGGGCGAGATGCCCGACATCGTCGTCGCGCACGTGTCCACGCCGACGAAAACCTCCGAGCTCGGCGCAAAGGGCGCGGGCGAAGCCGGCACCGCCGGCGCACCGGGTGCGATCATGAACGCGATCAACGACGCCCTTGCGCCTTTCGACGCGCGTGTTACGGCGCAGCCGATCACGCCCGAGCGCATCCTGCGAGCGCGCGGGAAGGTGTGATAAGTGATAGGTGATAAGTGATAAGGTCCCCGCGCGTTCGCGCGGATACCATAACTCCTATTACCTATCACTTATCACTTATCACTTATCACTTATCACGCCTCCCAGCGCAGCCAGTGAGTGAACCGTTCCTTACCGACGTCATCATTGTTGGCGCCGGCCCCGTCGGTCTCGCCCTCGCCATCGAGCTCGGGCTGCGCTCCGTGCGCTGCGTGGTGGTGGAGCAGCACGACCGCGTCGGGCTCAATCCCCGAGCGAAGC
>JBIOVQ010000291.1:0-5428 GCA_044867805.1 Burkholderiales bacterium
TCGCTCGATTCGATGATGCCGCCACCCAGGCACACGCGGCTTTCGTAGACCACGACGGACTGGCCGGGAGTGACGGCCCATTGCGGCTCGGCAAAGTCGATCACGCAGCGCTCGGCGCCGGCGGCGACCAGCGTGCACGGCGCGTCTTTCTGCCGGTAGCGCGTCTTCGCCGTGTATACCCAGTTGGTATGCGGGGTCGCGCCGCTGATCCAGTTGAGATCGGACGCCGTCAGGCGGTCGGCGAGCAGCGCGGGGTGGTCGTGGCCCTGGACCGCGACCAGGCGGTTGCGGCGCATGTCCTTGGAGGCGACGTACCAGGGTTCGCCGACGCCTTCGCGGCTGCCGCCGATGCCGAGTCCCTGCCGCTGCCCGATGGTGTAGAACATCAGGCCCTGGTGGCGTCCCACCAGCTTTCCTTCGGGGGTGCGGATCTCGCCCGGGTTGTCCGGCAGATAGCGGTTGAGAAACTCGCGGAAGGGACGCTCCCCGATGAAGCAGATGCCGGTCGAGTCCTTCTTGTCGTGGTTGGGCAGGCCCTCGCGCCGCGCGATCTCGCGCACGTCGCGCTTGTAGAGCCGGCCGAGCGGGAACAGCGTGCGGGCGAGCTGGGCCTGGTTCAGGCGATAGAGGAAGTAGCTCTGATCCTTGGTGCCGTCCTCGGCTTTGAGCAGCTGGAACAGCTCGTCGGTCTCGCGCACCTGCGCGTAGTGGCCGGTGGCGATGAGATCGGCGCCCAGACCGAGAGCGTGGTCGAGGAAGGCCTTGAACTTGATCTCGGCGTTGCACAGCACGTCGGGATTGGGCGTGCGGCCGGCCTGGTATTCGCGCAGGAAGTCGCCGAACACGCGTTCCTTGTACTCACTGGAGAAATTGACGACGTCGATTTCGATCCCGATCCGCTCGGCCACCGCCACCGCGTCCACCAGGTCCTCGCGCGCGGCGCAGTACTCGGCAGTGTCGTCGTCCTCCCAGTTCTTCATGAACAGGCCCGAGACTTCGTAGCCCTGCTGCTTGAGCAGCAATGCCGTGACGGAGGAATCCACACCGCCCGACATGCCGACGATGACGCGCTTGCCCGCCATGGCGCTAGGCGAATTGGTGATACAGGACGGACAGCGGGTGGCGCTTGCCGGACAGGTAATCGTCCACGCAGCGCATCACGAGCGGCGAGCGGTGCCGGGGGGCCTCGGCACGGATCTCCTCCGGCGCAAGCCACACCGCTCGCACGATTCCGGTATCGAGAGCCTGGGCGGAATCGTGCCCGGTAATGACGCCGGTGAATGCGAAGCGGATATAGGTCACTTTGTCCGCGGCGGAGCGGTAGTGATAGACCCCCAGCAATTCCGTCGGTTCGAAGCGATGCGCGGTTTCCTCCAGCGTTTCGCGCGCGACGGCGTGGATCAGGGATTCGCCCTCGTCGAGATGGCCCGCCGGCTGGTTGTAGAGCCGGCCGCGCTCGGTGTCTTCCTCGACGAGGAGAAAGCGGCCCTCGCGCTCTACCACGGCGGCGACTGTCACGTTGGGTTTCCAGATCATGGGAGGCGCATTTTACCTCCCGCCAGGAGCCCGCTGGTGGAATCTGTCTGCGCGCCCGGTAACGGAACGCTGCTTGCCAGTGGCGATGAAGGTGACGCGGGCTCCTGATTGCAGGGATATTCTAAGCAGTGTACGAAATTTCCCCGTGGAAGAAGGATTGAATCGGGGCAATTCAGGTTGAACCGTTCAGCCCGCGTGTCCACGGCGCTCATTCCCTGCGCAAGCCCTGGAAACCCCTTACCCGCCGGCCATTCGTCGGGCACGCGGGCTCGGTACAAACAAAAAGGGCAGGGTGGCGACCCTGCCCTTCCCTGGATCGTATCCCGTTACTATTTCATTCCTTCCTTCTTCTTGCCTTCGCCCTTCTTCTTTTTTTCGCCCTTCTTCATTTCCTCTTTCTTCTTGCCTTCGCCCTTCTTCTTTTTCTCGGCCTTCATCTTTTTTTCGTCCATTTTCTTTTCAGCCGCGAACACCGGGGCGGTCGCGGTGACCGCGAACATCCCGGCTACGATTGCTGCAAGCAGCTTCTTCATGTCATATCCTCCGAGCGGTTTAACTTCCGTGCCCGGCTCCGCTGCCGCCGGGCGCTCAAGCGAGCAGGGCTAGACTAGCCCAAAAACCCTGCTATGGCAACGTCATGGCTGGTCCGCAGGAACTACCCGTACAACAAAAAAGGCAGGGCGTTCGCCCTGCCTTTTCCGGAAGCAGCCGGGTTACTTCTTCTCTTCGGCCTTCTTCGTGCCTTCGCCCTTCTTTTTCTGTGTGCCCTTCTTGCCTTCGGTCTTCTTCTTGGTGTCGGCCTTCTTCATCTTCTTGGGCTCATCCTTCATTTCCGCGGCGAAAGCGACCGGGGATACGGTCACAGCGGCAAAGACGGCGGCCAGCAGAGTGGTCAACAGCTTGCTCATGAGGATTCCTCTTGGTGGTTGAAAGGTGGATGCTTGCAGCAAACGACCGAAATCTCGGTCAACGGCCATAACGGGCCAGCCGGCCCGGCGGTTGACAGCGGCATATGCGGACCCTGAAGCGGGTCCTCACTTTTATGAGAAACCCTTTATGTACAGTGCCTTACGACTAGGGCCTGGTTCCCGGCTCCCAAGGGGAACCGGGGCCGCGGGCACCGGACTCAGGCCACCGCCAGCTCGCGCTGCGGGCGCGTCAGCAATTCATAACCGGGCAGGGTGAGGAACTCGACGTATTCGTCGCCCGCGATCAGCTGCTCGAAGAGCCGCGCGGCCTCGTCGTAGCGGCCCGCGCCCCAGCCTTCCGGCCCGACCAGGGTCCTTACCCGGGCGAGCTCCTGCGGCAGCAGCTCGCGGAACAACTCCATCGTGACTTTGCGCCCGTCGTCGAGCACGCCCCTGGGGCTGCGGATCCACTGCCAGATCTGCGAGCGCGAGATTTCGGCGGTCGCTGCGTCCTCCATCAGGTTGAAGACCGGGACACAGCCGTTGCCGGCCAGCCACGCGCCGATGTACTGGATGCCGACGCTGATGTTGTTGCGCAGCCCCGCCTCGGTGATCGGCCGTTCCGGCTGAAAGTCGAGCAGATCCCTGGCCGCGATGGCGACATCGTCGCGCCGCCGGTGCACCTGGTTGGGCGCCGGCATGTGCTGGTCGAACACGGCCTTCGCGATGTCCACCAGTCCGGGATGCGCCACCCAGGTGCCGTCGCAGCCGTCGGTCGCCTCGCGCACCTTGTCCGCGCGTACTTTCTCGAGCGCGGCCTCGTTCGCGGCCGGATCGTTCTTGATCGGGATCTGGGCCGCCATACCGCCCATGGCGAAGGCCTTGCGGCGGTGGCAGGTCTTGATGAGCAGCAGGGCATAGGCGCGCATGAAGGGCGCGGTCATCGTTACCCGGGAGCGGTCGGCGAGGCAGAAGTCGCGGTTGGAGCGGAATTTCTTGATGCAGCTGAAGATGTAGTCCCAGCGCCCGATGTTGAGCCCGACGCAGTGCTCGCGCAACTCGTAGAGGATCTCGTCCATCTCGAAGGCGGCCAGAACGGTTTCGATCAGCACAGTCGCCTTGATCGTGCCCTGCGGCACGCCGAGCTCGCGCTGGGCCGCGACGAAGATGTCGTTCCACAGCCGCGCCTCGAGGTGGCTTTCCAGTTTGGGCAGGTAGAAGTAGGGGCCGGTGTTGCGCGCCAGCAGGGCTTTCGCGTTGTGGAAGAAATAGAGCGCGAAGTCGAGGATCGCGGCGGATACCGCGTCGCCGTCCACGTGGACGTGGCTTTCCAGCAGGTGCCAGCCGCGCGGCCGCACCATCAGCGTCGCAGTCTTGTCGTTGAGCTTGTAGCGCTTGCCTTCGGGGCTGGCAAAATCGATGGCGCCGCCGATGGCGTCGCGCAGGTTCACCTGGCCGTCGATCATGTTGTCCCATGACGGCGCATTCGAATCCTCGAAATCCGCCATGAAGACGTTGGCCCCGCTGTTGAGGGCATTGATCACCATCTTGCGATCCGTCGGCCCCGTGATCTCGACGCGCCGGTCATGCAGGTCGCGCGGCACCGGCCCGATCGTCCATTCGGACTCCCGGATGTGCTTCGTTTCCGCCAGGAAATCCGGCCATAGTCCGGCGTCGAACGCGGCTTGTCGCTTCGCGCGCAGCGCCATCAAGTCGCGGCGGCGGGGCTCGAACTTGCGCGCCAGCTTGGCGACGAAGGCGAGCGCCGGCGCGCTCACGATGGTTGACTGGTCCTCGGTGAGCGGGGCGTGGATTTCCACGCCCTGGGGCAGCTTAGAGCTGAGGCTCATGACGTTCTTCCTCGATTTTCATGGTTGACTTGCGGCGACCTGATTTTCACGATATGAAAAAAGGTACCGCAGTTAATGTTGCGCCGCATCATACCAAGGATTGGACCAAGTCCAAGTCCGTACATTCCCAATTTATATCAGGCTGTTAGGCAGCGGCTTTGTGGCGACCCTGGAACTGGGCTTCTTCGGTCGAACCAGTGAGGGCCGTGACTGAAGAACGCCCGCCCTGGATCAACTGGGTGACGGCGTCGAAGTAGCCGGCGCCCACCTCGCGCTGGTGCCGGACCGCGCTATAGCCGCGCTGCTCCGCCGCGAATTCCGCTTCCTGGAGCCGCACGAAGGCGGTCATGCCCTCTTCCGCGTAGCCGCGGGCGAGCTCGTACATGCCGTAGTTGAGCGAATGGAAGCCGGCCAGCGTGATGAACTGGAACTTGTAGCCCATCGCGCCCAGCTCGCGCTGGAACCTGGCGATCGCCGCGTCATCGAGGTTGCGCTTCCAGTTGAACGATGGAGAGCAGTTGTAAGCGAGCATCGTGCCGGGATGGACCTTGTGTATCGCCTCGGCGAAGCGGCGGGCGAAGCCCAGATCGGGAGTGCCCGTTTCACACCAGACGAGATCGGCGTACGGGGCGTAGGCCAGCCCGCGCGCTACCGCCTGCTCGAAGCCGTTACGGATGCGGAAGAATCCCTCGGCGGTGCGCTCGCCGGTGAGGAACGGCCTGTCATGTTCGTCGGCATCCGAAGTGAGGAGGTTGGCCGCCTCGGCATCGGTGCGCGCCATGAGGACGGTGGGCACGCCCATGACGTCGGCTGCGAGGCGCGCGGCGTTGAGCTTTTCGACCGCCTCGTGCGTCGGCACCAGCACTTTGCCGCCCATATGGCCGCACTTCTTGACCGAGGACAGCTGGTCCTCGAAGTGCACTCCGGCCGCGCCGGCCTCGATCATGGTCTTCATCAGTTCGAAAGTATTGAGGACGCCGCCGAAACCGGATTCGCCGTCGGCCACAATCGGCGCGAACCAGTCGATGTCGCCGTCGCCTTCCGCGTGGCTGATCTGGTCGGCCCGCTGCAGGGCGTTATTGATTCGCCGCACCACGGTCGGCACCGAGCTCACCGCGTAGAGCGATTGATCGG
>JBIOVQ010000292.1:0-17871 GCA_044867805.1 Burkholderiales bacterium
CCGATACCCTGGAGCGCCGGATCGGGATCGCCGGGACCGCATACGACATCCTGGTGAATCAGGTCGGTTTTCCCCCCGAGGACGTGATCATCGACCCCAACATCTTCGCCATCGCGACGGGGATCGAAGAGCACGCGAATTACGGCAAGGACTTCATCGAGGCGACACGGTGGATCCGCAAGAGCCTGCCGCATGCGAAGGTGAGCGGCGGGCTTTCCAACATCTCGTTCTCGTTCCGCGGCAATGACCCGGTGCGCGAGGCGATCCATACCGCGTTCCTCTATCACGCGATCAAGGCAGGGCTGACGATGGCGATCGTCAACGCCGGCCAGATCGGCGTCTACGACGAGATTCCGCAAGACCTGCTGGAGCGGGCGGAGGACATCATTTTCAATCGCCGCCCCGACGCCGCCGAGCGCATGGTGACGTTCGCCGAGACGGTGAAAGGCAAGGGCCGGGAACAGCTGGAGGATCTCGGGTGGCGCAATGCCCCGGTCGAGGAAAGGCTCACCCACGCGCTGGTCAGGGGCATCACGAGCTGGATAATCGAGGACACCGAGGAGGCGCGGCGCAAGGTCGAGCGGCCGATCCAGGTGATCGAGGGCCCGCTGATGGACGGCATGAACGTGGTCGGGGACCTCTTCGGCTCGGGCAAGATGTTCCTGCCGCAGGTCGTGAAGTCGGCGCGCGTGATGAAGCAGGCGGTGGCGCACCTGGTGCCGTTCATCGAGGCCGAGAAGGCGCGGCTCGGCGACGCGCGGCCGAAGGGCAAGGTCGTGGTCGCCACCGTCAAGGGCGACGTGCACGATATCGGCAAGAACATCGTCGCGGTGGTGCTCCAGTGCAACAACTACGAGGTGATCAACCTCGGCGTGATGGTGCCGTGGAAGAAGATTTCCGAGGTCGCGCGTGACGAGAAATGCGACATGATCGGGCTCTCGGGCCTGATCACGCCCTCGCTCGAGGAGATGGCGCACAACGCCCGCGAGATGGAGCGCGAAGGCTACCGGATCCCGCTGCTGATCGGCGGCGCCACCACTTCGCGCACGCACACGGCGGTCAAGATCGCACCGCATTATTCGGGTCCGGTGATCTGGGTGCCGGACGCCTCGAGGAGCGTCGGCGTGTGCAGCAACCTCCTTTCCGACGACCTGCGCGCGGGTTACCTGAAAGAAGTAAAGAGCGAGTACGAGCGCGTTCGCACCCAGCACGAGGGCAAGAAGGGCCCGGAGCTCGTCACGCTGGAGCAGGCGCGCGCCAACGCGTTCAAGACGGACTGGGCCCGCTACGTGCCGCCCAGGCCCGAAATGCCGGGCGTGAAGCTGCTCAAGAACTATGACCTCGCCGAAATCACCGAGCACATCGACTGGGGGCCGTTCTTCCAGACCTGGGAGCTGTCGGGGCCGTACCCGGCGATCCTCGAGGACCCGGTGGTAGGCGAGGCGGCGCGCAACGTGCTGGCCGAGGGCCGCGCGATGCTCAGGAAGATCGTCGAAGGCCGCTGGCTCAAGGCCAATGCCGTGTTTGGCTTGTTCCCGGCTGCGAGCGTCAACTGCGAGGATATCGAAATATACGGCGACCCCTCGCGCAAGAAGGTGCTGATGACCTGGCACAACCTGCGCCAGCAGAACGTGAAGCCCACCGGCAATCCCAATCTGTCCCTCGCCGACTTCGTCGCGCCCAAGGACTCGGGTGTGAGGGACCATATCGGCGCGTTCGCCGTCACCGCCGGCATCGGTATCGAAAAGCAGCTCGCGCGATTCGAGAAGCAGCACGACGACTATTCGAGCATCATGCTCAAGGCGCTCGCCGACCGGCTGGCCGAGGCCTTCACGGAGCTCCTGCACCTGCGCGTGCGCCGGGAATTCTGGGGCTATGGCAGGGACGAAGGTCTCGATCCTGCCGCGTTGATCGCGGAGAAATACCGCGGTATCCGGCCCGCGCCCGGCTACCCGGCTTGCCCCGATCACACCGAGAAAGGCGCGCTGTTCGAGCTGCTCGATGCCCGGCGGGCGGGAATCGAGCTTACCGAGAGCTACGCGATGTACCCGGCCTCATCGGTGAGCGGGTTCTATTTCTCGCACCCGCAGTCGCAATACTTCGCGGTCGGGAAGGTGGGGCGCGACCAGGTCGAGGACTACGCGCGCCGCAAGGGCGTGCCCGTCGCGGAGGCGGAGCGCTGGCTCGCCCCTTACCTGGCCTATGAGCCAGGTAAGGGGGATACGAGATCCGAGATACGGGATACGAGATAAGATCCTGGCTTCTTCCCGCATCCCGACTCTCGCATCCCGCATCGTTCGCGGCGTCCTGCGCTAACATTTCGCATGTCGCCGCAAACCGAGCGGTATCTCGACCTCGCGCGCCAGGGGCGCAACGAATGGTGGCGCTACGCGCTCGGCGCAATCACCATAGCCTTCTTCTGGATGATCCTGGGCTATGTGCCGCTCCTGCTGCTCCTGGTCGTGGACGTTGACGACCGGCTGGTGGAGTACCTGGCGGTCAACTTCTCGATCGTCATGATGCTGGCGGGGCTCGCGCTGACGGTGAAGGTGATACACCGGCGCCCGTTGGCGAGCCTCATCACGCCGGACGCGAGGGTGGACTGGCGGCGCATCGGGCAGGCGGCGCTCGCCTGGTGCGTGATCGCCGCGGCGATCTCGCTGATCGAGCACGTGCTGTACCCCGACCGCTACTACCTCAGCTTCGATCCCGGGCAGTTCCTCGTGTTCCTGGCGCTGGTGCTGGTCCTGACGCCGATCCAGACCACGACCGAGGAGCTGGTGTTCCGGGGCTACGCGATGCAGGGGCTGGGGCTGCTCACGCGGCGGCCGGCGCTGGTGGCAATTGCGAGCAGCCTGGTGTTCACGGCTCCGCACCTGCTCAACCCCGAAGTACAGGAACACGGCGTGCTGATCATGGCCGCCAACTACTTCGCGATCGGCATGCTGCTGGCAACGATCACGCTGCGCGACGGCCGCCTCGAGCTCGCCATCGGCCTTCACGCCGTGAACAACGTGTTCCTTGCGCTGGTGGCGAACTACGAAGGCTCGGCGCTGACGACCGAATCCATCTTCACGGCGCGCGAGCTCGATCCGGTCTATTCGCTGGTGACGATCGTGATCGGCGCCGTGGCGTTCCACCGCTGGATTTTCAAGCCCGCCGCGGCGCCAGCCCCGTAGGCGGGCTGCCGCCGGGCACCCGATACCGCTTGTTACGCGCGTCCTTGGCCGGCAGGGGACGCGCTAGCCGTTCAGGCGGGCGCGCCAAAGACGTGGAGCAGCAGCAGCACGAACGCCAGCACCGCCGCGCCGCCGTGGATCAGCACCACGGGCGAAGGCAGCGCCTGGCCGCGCAGGTGGAACGAGAAGAGATAGAAGCCGCCCAGCGCCGCGATCAAGAAGATCACGAGCGCGGCCATTCCCGGGCCGCCGAAACCGGGCTGAGTGAGCGCCGCAAAGAGCAGCAGCACGAGCGCGGTCGCGGCGAGAGCCCCGTGCAGAAGAGCCAGCGGCATCGGCAGGGGATTACGCCCGCGAAAATGCAGCGTTGCCAGCGTTGCGCCGCCCACAGCGGCTATCGCGAACAGTATTGCAGCCCATGCAGCCATTGGTCACCTCCGTCGGGAACAACGATGAATGCCGCGGTCGCGGCGGGACGAAATTCTTGCACCTCCGACCGATTCCATCCGCATAAATTTGCGTTGCGCGTGCATCACGGCCGGCCATAAGCCGTTCGGCTCATGGCCGCCCCGTTGTCGGTGCCCCGCGACAAGCCGGGCGTTTCGGGGCGCAGACAGCGTGACGAGTCGTCGCTCCACGGCGACCCGCCGGCGGCGCTCCCCGACAGTTGTCGTGACGGAACGACACGCCGAGTCGTTCCGTTTCAAGCGATTGCGATCGTGGAGACGGTTGCCGCCGTCCAGCGGCGACACTTTTCGCCGCGCCGCGCAGATTTCTTTCGCCCCAACTTCTTGAATCCAATTGCCGGCGTGCCGCGGGCACGGGCCGTGCGTGCCTTTTGGCCCGCGAAAGCAGTGGACAGCACGCGGTAGTCCGTTCGGCCACCTGCGACGGCAATCGCTAGTCCTTTCGGCAGATGCCATTGTCCTGCCGGCCGGCGTGAGCGGGTCGTGACGGGTCGAGTTCATGGAAGCAAGGGCATCGAAGGCATGAGGAAGTTCCTGCTGCGCGCGATGCATCGGCCGCTGAGTACTGCGCTCAGCTTTCAGATTGCTGCTGGTTATGGGAGGTAAGGATCATGAAGAGCAAGTCTCGGCAACCGTATCAGCATGGACGCCCGCGGGGCGAGATGGATCGCCGGAGCTTTCTCGGTGCGCTCGGCGCCGGCGTCGCGGCATTCGGCGGCTCCGGCCTGCTCGGCGCGCCTTCCGCGCTTGCCCAGCGCCATCGATCATCATCATTCGTCCTGAGCGAGGAGAACTTCGGGCGCATGTTCCCGCAGCTCGAAGCCTTCTTCGGCGACCGGCCCCCCAGAGGCCTCAACGCCGTGCTCGTAGAGATCGGCAAGAGGGGGGGCGTCATGGACGCCGGCGACAGGCTGCCAGCGAGTGGCAGCGCGGCAGACCAGGCCCAGGCGGCGATCAACCTGATCGTCGACCCGGCCTTGAACGTGAACAACCCCAACAATACGACGCACACCGCGGGCACCACGTTCATGGGCCAGTTCATGGATCACGACATGACCTTCGACCAGACTTCGGCCCTGGGCGAGGAGACGGATCCCGACGACTCGCCGAACACCCGTTCGCCCACCCTCGACCTCGATTCGGTCTACCTCGGAGGGCCGGGGCGGTCGCCCCATCTGTACGGGTTCCAGGGGTCCAGGGTCAAGCTCAAGGTCGGGCACGGCGGCCTGTTCGAGGATCTGCCTCGCGACGAGAACAATGTCGCGATCATCGGCGATCCCCGCAACGACGAGAACCTGATGCTGGCCGGACTCCACGCCGCCTTTCTCCAGTTCCACAACGCCGCGGTGGACTATGTGAAGCAGCGCAACCGCCGCGCGGATGACGACGAAGTATTCTCCGAAGCCCGACGGCTGACCCGGTGGCACTACCAGTGGATGATCGTTCACGAATTCCTGCCGCTGTTCATCGGTCAGACGCGGACGAGCAATATCCTGAACCGCGGGCGCAGGTTCTACCGGCCCCGGGTGGCGTTCATGCCGGTGGAGTTCCAGGGCGCCGCCTACCGGTTCGGCCATACGATGGTACGGCCCTCGTACCGGGCGAACCGGGTAGGAAACGCCGGAACCGACCCCGGCGCGCCGGCTTTCTTCGGCATGATCTTCGACCCGGCGGGGGAAGGCCAGGCCGACCCGGCGGATCTCCGCGGCGGCGCGCCCCGGCCGAGGCGCTTCATCGGCTGGGAGACGTTCTTCGATTTCGGATTGCAGGAGTTCAACGGCAGCGGCCCGGCGGTCAAGCCGAACAAGATCATCGACGCGAGGATTTCCTCGCCGCTGTTCCTCCTGCCGACCCCAACGATCCCGGGATTTGAGAATGGTCAGCCGATATCGCTGCCGGCACGCAACCTGCTGCGCGGGGTGACCTGGTCGCTGCCCTCGGGCCAGAAAATCGCGCGCGAGATCGGCGCGGACCCGCTCGATCCGTCGGAGCTGCCCCAGTTCCCGGGCGACTTCAGGCTCAACCGGTCCACTCCGCTGTGGGCCTACTGCCTGCAGGAAGGCTTCGTCAGGGAGAAGGGACTGAACCTCGGGCCGGTCGGCGGCACTATCGTGGGCGAGGTGATCATCGGGCTGCTGGAGCTCGACCGCAGGTCCTATCTGAACGCGGACTCGCGCTGGAAGCCGACGCTGCCGCAGCGCGACGGCAAGGTCACCGGCGAATTCCGCATGGTCGACTTTCTCACCTTTGCGGGTGTGGCCCCGACGCCGGCTCGCGGCGGGTAAGCAACTGACGTAATCGGACGGCTGCCGCCCGCGCGGGCGGCAGCCGTTTTTTGCCCGTGCGGGGGCGGCCGGAATAGGCGCCGCGATGCGGTGTTTACGGCACAGCCGGGGCGGCCTGCGGTTCGTATAATTCGCGGTCAAGACGGACGGGTCGAGCCGCCGTCTTGACTGCGCCGGATGGAGCGGACGCAGTGCGCCGCTCATCCGGCGGCAACAATGGCCGATCATTCAATCAGTGGAGAAACCCATGACCTGTAGTCGCGCAATAAGCCTAGTGATATCAGCGGCTTGTGTGGCCGGAGGAGCGCTGCTCGCGGCCACGACGATGGCCGGCCCGGACAAGATCGCGTTTCCCGAGGGGTTCGAGAAGGGCGTGCTGTACGCCACCGTCGACCGCTACGACACCAAGCAGTACCGGGAGCTCTACTCGACGCCGGAGGCCGTGAAGGCCGTGCGCGAAGGCCGGCCGATCCCGCACGGCACCGTGCTCACGCTCGTCCAGTACCAGGCCCAAACGGACGCCGAGGGCAAGCCGCTGAGGGGCGCCGACGGGAAATTCGTGAAGGGCAAGCTCTTGGGCTACACGGTGATGGAGAAGCGCAAGGGCTGGGGCGCCGAATATCCGGCCGAGTGGCGCAACGGCGAGTGGGAATACGCGGCGTTTACCGTGGATCGCAAGCCGAACGCGAAAGCCAATGCGAATGCCAAGAACTGCTTTGTCTGCCACAAGCCCCACGAAAAGCAGGATTTCGTGATGTCGCTCGCGAGCCTCTCGGGCACGTCGCCGACGGGCGCGGCCATGAGGCCGTCCGGTCCGCGTTCGGTCGCGATCGCGGAATTCCTGTTCGGGCCCCAGAAGATGACCGTGAAGCAGGGGCAGACGATCACCTGGACCAACGTGGACGATTCGCCGCACCAGGTGACGGTGCAGGGCCAGTCGGAGTACCGCAGCGCGGTGCTCCTGAAGGGCCAGAGCACGTCGCTCACCTTCGCCCATCTCGGCAGCTACGACTACATCTGCGGCCTGCATCCCGGCATGAAGGGATCGGTCGAAGTGACCAGGTGACGGTGACGCAGTGATGCAGTAACGAAGTGACGCAGGTCGGGAAACGCGGGCCATCGGCCCGCGTTTCTTTTTGGTGATCCGATTCTTGCGCCCGGACGCGTGACCGACGGCGGGGCGCTACAATCCGCTTGCGCGATTCTGCGGGCAGCGACCTGGCACTCGACCTCGACCTTCAACGCTCGTTAATGCACCTCCATATCCTCGGCATCTGCGGCACGTTCATGGGCGGCATCGCGCTCCTCGCGCGCGCCGCCGGGCACCGCGTCACCGGCTGCGACGCCAACGTCTATCCGCCGATGAGCACGCAGCTCGCTGCCCACGGCATCGAGCTGACCGAGGGCTGGAGCTCGGACCAGGTCGCGCGCAAGCCCGACGTGTTCGTCATCGGCAACGTGGTGACGCGCGGCAATGCGCTGATGGAGGCGGTGCTCGATCGCGGCCTGCCGTACGTGTCGGGGCCGCAGTGGCTGAGGGAGAACGTGCTCAGCGAGCGCTGGGTGATTGCGGTGGCCGGCACGCATGGCAAGACCACGGCCGCCTCGATGCTGGCATGGATCCTCGAGAGCGCCGGCCTCGCGCCGGGGTTTCTCATCGGCGGCGTGCCCGCCAACTTCGGGGTCTCGGCGCGCGCCACCCCCCCATCTCCCCCCCCAGGGAAGGGGGGGATGAAGGGGGGGTTCTTCGTGGTCGAAGCGGACGAGTACGACACCGCGTTTTTCGACAAGCGCTCCAAGTTCGTGCATTACCCCGCGCGGACCGCGGTCCTCAACAACCTCGAATTCGACCACGCCGACATCTTTCCCGATCTCGCCGCGATCGAGACCCAGTTCCATCACTTCGTGCGGATCCTGCCGGCGAGCGGCCTGATCGTGGCGAACGGCGCCGACGAGGCGCTTGCCCGCGTGCTGGCGCGCGGGTGCTGGACGCCGGTCGAGCCGTTCGGCGTGGCCGGCGGCTGGAGCGCCGTTCCCGCGCGGGATGGCTTCGACGTGCTGTGGCGCGGAGAGCTCCAGGGCCGCGTGCGCTGGGCGCTGCAGGGCGCCCATAACCGGGCGAATGCGCTCGCCGCGATCGCGGCGGCGCGGCACTGCGGAGTGCCGCCGGCGCAGGCGATCAGCGCGCTCGCCACCTTCGCTGGCGTGAAGCGCCGCATGGAAGTGCGGGGCGTGGTGAACGGGGTCACTGTCTACGATGATTTTGCGCACCACCCGACCGCGATCGAGACCACGCTCGACGGGCTGCGCGCCGGGGTCGACAGCGCCCGCATACTCGCGGTGATCGAGCCGCGCTCCAACACGATGAAGCTGGGCGTCATGAAAGACCGGCTCGCCGCCAGCCTCGGGGCTGCCGATCGCGTCTATTGCTACAGCGCCGGCCTGAAGTGGGACGCGGCCGCCGTGCTTGCCCCGCTCGGCGGCAAGGCCGTGGTGACCGACGACTTCGAAAGATTGCTCACGGCGATTGGGGACGATGCGCGGCCCGGGGACCACGTCGTCATCATGAGCAACGGCGGATTCGGCGGCATTCACGACAAATTGCTCGAGCGGCTCGGGGGAGGCGCCGGCGGTGAACGACGTTAGGGATTTCACCCTCATCCTGCGCTCGCGTTTCCCCATTGTGGTCGTCGAGACGCACGAGGAGCCGCGGGTGCTGAGCCTGCTCGACAAGGTCGCCCGGCTCGAAAACCAGGCGCTCTTCGTGTGGAGCGCGGCGGACGGCCTGCGCAGGCGGGACAACCCGCTTGCCGCGGCGCCCGGCGCGCGCGCGCCGAACGCCTTGCTGGACACGGTCGGGCGCGCCATGCTGCCGGAAACCCGCGACATCGGCGGGGCGCTCAAGCACGTCTACGCGACGACGTACAAGGGCATCTACGTGCTGCTCGACGTGCATCCGTATCTGCGCGAGCCGGTCATCCTGCGGCTGATCAAAAGCACGGCACAGGAATACGACAAGACTCCGCGCACGCTGGTGCTGGTGGGGCACAAGATCGAACTGCCGGAAGACCTGCGGCGCCTGTGCGCGCGCTTCGGTCTCGTCCTGCCGGACGCCCAGGCGATTCGCGCGATGATCCGGGAGGAAGCACAGCGCCTCACCAAGGAGACCGCCCCGGGCAAGCTGAAAGGCCAGCAGGAGGCGCTTGACCTGATTACACAGTACCTGGCGGGCACGTGCGAGGAGGACGCCAGGCGCCTCGTGTGCCAATGCCTGAGCGACGACGGCGCGCTCACGATGGAGGACGTCGGCCGCGTCCTCAAGTTCAAGAAGGAGAAATTCGGCGACAATTCCGCCGTGGAGCTCGAACTCGAGACCACCAGGCTGTCCGACGTCGCGGGCCTCGAGAATCTGAAGCGCTGGCTGACGCGGCGCCGCGCCGCATTCCTGGGCGACGCCGCGAGCTTGGGGCTCGATGCGCCCAAGGGAGTGCTGCTGCTGGGCGTGCAGGGCGCGGGCAAGAGCCTGGCCGCGAAGGCAGTCGCCGGCACCTGGGGCGTGCCGCTGCTGCGCCTGGACTTCGCCACGCTCTACAACAAGTGGCTGGGCGAAACCGAGAGGAACCTGCGCGAGGCGCTGAAATTCGCCGACGCCATGGCGCCGTGCGTGCTGTGGATGGACGAGATCGAGAAAGGGGTGGCCACCGGGGTGGCCGAGGGCGGCGGCGAGTCGCGGCGCCTGCTCGGCACGATCCTCACCTGGATGTCCGAGCGCAAGAGCAAGGTATTCATGGTGGCGACCGCCAACGACATCGAGGCATTGCCGCCAGAGCTGATCCGCAAGGGCCGCTTCGATGAAATTTTCTTCGTTGATCTGCCGGACGCCGCAACGCGCAGCAAGATCCTGGAAATCCATCTCGCGCGCCGCAAGCACGACCCCAAGCGCTTCGATCTCGCCGGCCTTACCCGGACAACGGATGGGTTCTCCGGCGCGGAAATCGAGCAGGCCATCGTTTCCGCGCTCTACGAGGCGCACGCGCTCCAGCAACCGCTTTCGACCGAGCACATCAATGCGGAGGTGTCCCGCACGCGCCCGCTGGCGGTCGTGATGGGAGACAAGGTGAATCGGCTGCGCGCGTGGGCGGCGGAGCGCACGGTACCTGCAAACTGACCGGCGATGAGCTCGATACTGGAGCGGGACAAACTCGGCGCGTTCTGCCGCCATACGCACGTCGAAATGCGGGGGGCGGCGGCGGGCCCGCTCGCGGGACTCACCTTCGGCCTCAAGGACATCTTCGACGTGGCGGGCGCGAAGACCGGATTCGGCAATCCAGACTGGCTGCGCACGCACGAGCCGGCGCAGCGTACCGCGCCCGCGGCGCAGATGCTGCTCGATGCCGGCGCGCATCTCGTCGGCAAGACCCATACCGAGGAGATGGCCTGGAGCCTCACCGGCGAGAACGCGCACTACGGCACGCCGGTCAACGTCAGCGCGCCGGGCCGCATACCCGGGGGCTCTTCGAGCGGCTCCGCGGCGGCGGTGGCGGCGGGCCTCGTGGATTTCGCGATCGGCAGCGACACCGGGGGCTCGGTACGCCTGCCGGCGAGCTACTGCGGCATCCTTGGGCTGCGCCCCACCCACGCCCGCATTCCGCTCGACGGCGTGTGCCCGCTCGCGCCGAGCTTCGATACCTGCGGCTGGTTCGCGCGCGACGCCAAGGTCTTCGAGCGCGTGGGGCGCGTGCTGCTGCGCGACACCGCGCCCGCACGGCAGCCGGGACGGCTGCTGGTCGCGCAGGACGCGTTTGCTTTCGCCGATGCGGGCGTGGCCGCAGCCCTCGACCCCGTCCTGGAGAAGGTCGCCGCAATCGTCGGCAGGCCGGAGAACGTGACGGTCGGCGACGAGCCGCTCGAGAAATGGATGGACCATTTCCGGTTCCAGCAGGGCACCGAAGCCTGGACCGCCCATGGCGAGTGGGTGACCCGGGTCCAGCCGCAGTTCGGCCCCGCTATCAAGGGTCGCTTCGTCTGGGCGAAGGCAATCGCTCCGCAAGACGCCGCGCGCGCCCGCGCGCGGCGCGAGGAGATCACCCGTCGCCTGGATGAACTGCTGCGGGGTAATGCGGTGCTGGCGCTGCCCAGCGCGCCCGGCATCGCGCCGCTCAGGGATTCGCCGCTGAAAGTGATCGATGAGCTGCGCAATCGCGCGCTGCCGATGCTGAGCATTGCCGGGCTTGCGCGCTTACCGCAGGTATCGCTCCCGCTGGCCACGCTCGACGGCTGTCCGCTCGGCCTTTCCCTGATCGCCGCGCGTGGCAATGACACGCTCTTGCTCGAGCTTGCAACCAAGCTGACAAAGGCGTGAATAGTGAATAGTGATTGGTGAATGGAAGGGCCTGGTTCCTGCCGGAAGGCGGTACAGTCCAATCACTAATCACCAATCACCAATCACGCATTTCGGCCAGGTGCTGATCTATATCCACGGCTTCAACAGCTCCCCGGCCTCGACCAAGGCACAACTTATCCGGCAACGGCTGGAAACCATCGGGCGGGGCGCGGAGTTCCTGGCGCCCGCGCTGCCGCATAGCCCGGCGCGGGCGGCGGCGCTGCTCGACGCGCTGGCGCGGCGGCATCCCGGAGCGGCGCTGGTGGGCAGCTCGCTCGGCGGCTACTACGCGACCTGGCTCGCGGAGAAACATGACCTGCGGGCCGCGCTCCTCAATCCCGCCGTGCGGCCTTATGAGCTGCTGAGCGCTTATCTCGGCGTGCAGCAGAACCCGTACACCGGGGAGCGCTACGAATTCACCGCGCAGCACCTCGAGGAGTTGCGCGTGCTCGAAGTCGCATCCGTTACCGCTGCCCGCTATCTCCTGGTGGCGGCGACCGGGGACGAAGTGCTCGACTATCGCCTGGCGGTAGCCCGCTACCGGGGCTGCAGGCAGATGGTGATCGAGGGTGGAGATCATGGCCTCTCCAATTTCAACGAACACTTGGACGTCGTGCTCGATTTCTGCGGGATCGAACGCAAGGCATGACGCGCCATTGCTCGTGAATTGGGAATCGGCGTAGCATGAAGGCCCCGCTCGGAGGGTATTCAATCGGGGCCGCGCAAGGGTGACGGCCCCTGTCGGAGGAGAACAGATGATCCGTTCAATCAAGTTGATGCGCGCCTCTGTCTTGGTGATGCTCGCGGCGTCGTTCGTGGCTTCGGCGGCTCACGCGCAAAAATGGACCACGCTCGCCCCGTTTCCCGAGCCCGCCGAGGAAGTCTGGGGCGCTGGTGCCGGCGGCAAGCTCTACGTGTTCGGCGGACTCGCGCCGGGGTGGAAGCCGAAGGCCCTGGTCTACGAATACGATCCGGGCAACGATGGCTGGACCAGGAAAAGGAGCATGCCGCTCGCGTCGCATCACGTCGCCGCCGCGGAGCTCAACGGAAAGATCTACATGTTCGGGGGATTCAAGTACCCGGACGCGGGCAAGCCCGGCTGGCAACCGATAGACAACGCCTGGGAGTATGACCCGGCGGCGGACAGCTGGAAGGCGCTCGCGCCCATGCCCGGCCGGCGCGGCGCCGCAGTCGCCGTCGCCCACGGCGGGAAGATCTACGTCATCGGCGGCGCGAGCCAGCACCCTGGCTCCAAGGAGCCCTTCGTCCATCCCGCTCGCCCGCACCGCGCGCTCGGCACCAACGAGGTCTATGACCCGGCGACGAACGCCTGGGAGGCCCGCAGCCCGATGCCCACCGCGCGCAACCACGCCGCGGTCGGCATGGTGGACAACAAGATCTACGTGATCGGCGGGCGCGTCGGCGCGGTGTTCATCTCGGGCGGCGGGCGGGGCGTCGACCTCGTCGAGGAATACGACCCGGCGACCGATCAGTGGGGCCGGTTGAGAGCGTCCATGCCCACGGCGCGCAGCGCCCTGGCGTGGGGCGTGCATGGCGGCAAGATCTACGTGGCCGGCGGGGAACACCAGGATACGCGCGGGCTCACGGCGTTCCGCGCGGTCGAGGCCTTCGATCCGGTCGCCAACGCCTGGCGTGTCATGCCGCCGATGCAGTTTCCGCGCCACGGCCACGCCGGAGCGGTGATCGGCAACCGGCTGCACATCGTGAGCGGGGACGTGCAATCGGCTTTGAGCGGAGCAGTCGTGCACGTGGATTACCATCACGCGCTGGAGCTTCCATCCCAGTAGCGCGGTGAACACGCGGGCCGGAACGGCCCGTACCTTATAATCAACGGGCGCACTCAGTCGGCTGCGCCCGTTTTTTTTCGCCGCCGCCCGTCCCCATCCGCAATGAACGTCTTCTACGAAGAGGAAGGCGACTTCAAGGTCGCCGTCGTCCTCGCCGATCACGACACCTCGCTGCAGGTGGAGGCTCCCCACGGCAAGCGCTCGAAGGTCAAGGCCTCGGCCGTGCTGCTGCGTTTCGACGGACCCGGTCTGGGGCACTTCATGGAAGAGGCGCGCAGGCTGGCCGAGGCGATGGACGTGGATTTTCTCTGGCAGTGCTGCGGCCAGGATGACTTCGCCTTCGACGCGCTCGCGCGGGACTACTTCGGCCGCGCGCCGACGCCCGCCGAATCGGCCGGGCTGCTGGTGAAGCTGCACGGCGCACCGATGTACTTCTACAAGAAGGGCAAGGGCCGCTACAAGGCGGCGCCGCCGGAAGCGCTCAAGGCCGCGCTGGCCTCGGTCGAGCGCAAGCGCCGCGAGGCGGAGCGGCGGGCCGGTTACGTCGGGCAGCTGGTCGCAGGCAGGCTGCCGCCGGAGTTCGTCCCGCTTGCGGCGAAGCTGCTCTACGCGCCGGACAAGCAGAGCACGGAATGGAAAGCCCTCGAAGAGGCCTGCGAGAAATCGAGGACCACGCCGCCGCAGCTCTTCGAGCGCTGCGGCGCGCTGCCGTCGTCGCACGACTATCACCTGAACCGCTTTCTGTTCGAGCATTTCCCGCGCGGCGTGGAATTTCCATCGTTACCCGCGCCCGTCGCGCCGCGGGACCTGCCGCTCGCGGAGGCCGAAGCCTTCAGCATCGATGACGTCACCACCACCGAGATCGACGACGCGTTCTCGGTCGCGGTGCTGCCGGGCGGGAGGCTGCGCGTCGGCATCCACATCGCGGCGCCGGCGCTGGGCGTGGCTCCCGGCGATGCCCTCGACGGTGTCGCGCGCACGCGGCTCTCCACGGTGTACTTTCCCGGCGGCAAGATCACCATGCTGCCGGCGGCGGCGATCGAGGCGTTCTCGCTCGCGGAAGGCCGGCAGCGTCCCGCGCTCTCGCGCTACCTGGAGGTGGCGCCGGATGGCTCGATTGCCGCGCAAACGACGCGCATCGAGCGCGTTGCCATCGCGCATAACCTGCGGCACTACGCGCTGGAGGAAGTCTTCAACGAGGCGAGCCTCGCGGCGGGCCGCGTGGAGCATTCCCATGGCGAAGCGCTGGCGGCCCTGTGGCGCCTCACGCGCATTCTCGAAACGGCCCGGGGCGCAACCGAGCCCGACCCGGAAGCGCGCGCCGAGTACAGCTTCTACGTGGAGAACGACCGCGTGCGCATCGTCCTGCGCCGGCGCGGCACGCCAATCGACCGCATCGTGTCGGAACTGATGATCCACGTGAACAGCGTCTGGGGACGTGACCTGGCCGCCGCCGGCGCCGCGGCGATTTACCGCGTGCAGGACGGGGGCAAGGTCAGGATGAGCACGGTCCCCTCGGCCCACCAGGGTCTCGGCGTGGAAGGCTATGCGTGGTCGAGCTCGCCGCTGCGCCGTTACGTCGATCTCGTGAACCAGCGCCAGCTGATCGCGCTGGCCGGCGGCGAGGCACCGCCCTATCTCGCGAGCGACGAGCGCGTGCTCGCGGCGCTGCGCGACTTCGAGCTGGCCCACGACGCCTACGGCGAATTCCAGCGCCAGATGGAGCGCTACTGGTGCCTGCGCTGGCTGATCCAGGAGGAGAGACGCACGGCCCCCGCCACCGTCATACGCGAGGGGCTCGCGCGCTTCGACGAGCTGCCGCTCGTGGTGCGGGTGCCTTCGCTGCCGGCGCTCGATGCCGGCGCCCGGGTCGAGCTGGCCGTCACTGCTATCGATCTGCTGGACCTCGCCGTGCGCTGCGAATTTCGCGGCCGTCTGGAGACCGCGGACACGGCGGCGATCGCCCCCCACTAGATCGCCAAAGTTGGATTTTACTTTAAACAGTAGTGGCAACCCCATGTCATTAAACATCTTTTATGGCATGAAATCCGGGGTTAGGTTACAATGAGACCCATGGGATTGCTGCCCAGCAGGAAAGTCGTCCCGTTCCGGCGGCGCGCCAAGCACGCGCGGCATGCGCCTTGGCAGTCCGCGGTCGCGCGGCTCGAGGCGCGCGTCGCCGACCTCGAGCGCGGCATGGAGGCGCTCGACCGGCGCATGACCGCCCTCGGCAAGAACGGGCGCATGCAGGTCGCGTTCACGCTGTCGGTGCTCATCCATCTCTTCATCCTGTTCGGCATCAGCTTCAAGCTGCCGGACCTGTCCAAGCTGCTCGCGCAGCAGACGCTGGAAGTGACGCTGGTCAACGCCAAGACGCAGGCGCGGCCGCAGAAAGCCGATGCTCTCGCCCAGGCCAACCTGGACGGCGGCGGCAACACGGATGCCAAGCGCCGCGCCCGCAACCCGCTGCCGCTGCCGCCCGAGGACAGGCAGGGCGCCGAGCTCGCCCTGGCGCTGAAACGGACCGAGCAGCTTGAGCGCGACGCGAAGCAGCTCATGACGCGAGCCAAATCGCAGGCAAAGGTGGCGTCGGTGCCCGAGGTGCCGCAGCCGAAGCAAAAGGAGCAGGCCGCCCCGGATGCGGCGGACATCGTCGCCCGCGGGCTCGAAATCGCGCGGCTGGAGGCGCAGATCGCCCGGGAGTGGGAGAACTACCAGCAGCGGCCGCGGCGGCGCTTCATCGGGGCGCGCACCCAGGAGTACCGCTTTGCCAGCTACATCGAGGACTGGCGCGCCAAAGTCGAGCGGGTGGGGGAGTTCAACTACCCGCAGGCCGCCCGTGACCAGAGGATCTACGGCAGCCTGGTGGTCACCGTGTCGATCAAGTCCGACGGCACGCTCGAGCGCGTGGAGATCAACCGCTCCTCCGGCCAGCGCATACTGGATGCGGCGGCGCTGCGCATCGTGCAGCTGGCGGCTCCCTATGCGCCGTTCCCCGCCGCTATCGCGAAAGACACGGACATCATCCACATCACGCGCACCTGGCTCTTTACCCGCTCCGACCAGTTCGTCGCTGAATAGGAGTGTGCAGTTTGCAGCGTGAATTGCTGGGTCGGCCCGTAGTTGCTGCCAACTGAAAACTGCCAACTAGAGGTCGAGCATGACCGACCGATACGCGGTCATCGGCAACCCGGTCGAGCACAGCCTTTCCCCCCTCATACACGCCGAGTTCGCGCGAGCGGCCGGACAGGACATCGCCTACGGCAGGATACGGGCCACCCTGTACGGCTTCAGGACGGCGGCGCTCGAATTTCGCGATACCGGCGGGCGGGGGCTCAATGTCACACTGCCGTTCAAGCACGAGGCGTGGCGTCTGGCGGATACCCGGGCCGGGCACGCGCAGGCGGCGAGCGCGGTCAACACGCTCGGATTCGAACCGGGGCGCATCATCGGCCATAACACCGACGGCATCGGGCTGGTGCGCGATCTCATCGTCAATCTGGGCTGCCCGATCCGGGCGCGGCGCGTGCTGCTGGCGGGGGCCGGGGGCGCGAGCTACGGGGTAGTGGAGCCGTTGTTGCGCGAGTTGCCGCAGACGCTGGTCGTCGCCAACCGCACCATGGAGAAAGCGGTGGCGCTGGTCGGCCACTTCGAGAAATTCCGGGAGTTCGCCGCCGACGGCGTCGTTGCCAGGCCGTACGAGGCGCTGGACGGCGCGCGCTTCGACATCGTGATCAACGCCACTTCGGCGGGCCTCTCCGACGGCATGCCTCCACTGCCGCGCGGCGTCCTCGCGCCGGGGGCGCTCGCCTACGACATGGTCTACGGCAGGCGCACCCCGTTCATGAGATTCGCAACGGACGAGGGCGCCCGCGCTGCGGACGGCCTCGGCATGCTGGTCGAGCAGGCGGCCGAGTCGTTCTTCATCTGGCGCGGCGTGCGGCCAGCGACCAAGCCGGTCATTGAAATGCTGAGAAAGGCGTGATTCGTGATTTGTGATTCGTGATTCGTCCAATATACTCATGACGGTTCACTCGATTCACGATTCACGAATCACGATTCACGCATCTTGAGAGCTGTCCTGCGCTGGCTGTTCTGGTATCCGCTGCTGCTCTCCCTGTGCGCGCTGGTCGTGCTCCAGATCTGGTTCGTCGTGCACATCTGGTACTGGACGGACCACAACCCCGACAGCACGGCGTTCATGCGGGCGCGGCTCGCGATCATGCGCGCGGACGAGCCGCGCGAGCGGTTGTCGCACCGCTGGGTCCCCTACCGGCGCATCTCGCTGCACCTCAAGCAGGCGGTGATCGCCGCGGAGGACGCGAAGTTCGCGACCCATTGGGGCTTCGACTGGGAGGCGATGAAGGAGGCCCACGAGCGCAACGTGCGGGAGGGAGAGATCGTGCGCGGGGCGTCCACCATCACGCAGCAGCTCGCGAAGAACCTGTTCCTTTCGGGCGAGCGCACCTGGTGGCGCAAGGCCCAGGAGGCGGCCATCACGGTGATGCTCGAGACCCTGCTCACCAAGCGGCGGATCCTCGAGATCTACCTCAACGTCGCCGAATGGGGCGACGGCGTGTACGGCGCGGAAGCGGCCGCGCACCACCACTTCAAGGTGCCGGCGTCGGCGTTGACCTCCGCGGAGGCGGCGCGGCTCGCCGCCATGCTGCCCAGCCCCCGCAGTTATTCTCCCGGGCGGGACACGCCTTACCTCCAGGAGCGCACCTCGGACATCCTTTCGCACATGCA
>JBIOVQ010000293.1:0-2836 GCA_044867805.1 Burkholderiales bacterium
TTATCCGGCGAAGCCGATACGGATAGTTGTTCCATTTCCACCAGGCGGCACCTCGGACATCCTGTCGCGGCTGATCGCGCCCAAGCTCACGGAAAAATGGGGGCAACAGGTGGTGATAGACAGCCGCCCGGGCGCGGCAGGCGCGATCGGTCACGAGCTGGTCGCGAAGTCGCCGCCCGACGGCCATACCCTAGTCCTGAGCGACGTCGGTCCGGTGGTGATCGTTCCCATTCTCTATCCCAAGACACCCTACGGCCTCCAGGACTTCGCCCCGGTCACCATCGTCTCCTACTCGCCGCACCTCCTGTGCGTGCACCCGAACGTGCCGGTGTCGACCGTGCCGCAACTGATCGCGCTCGCGAAGAAGCGCCCCGGGGTCCTCAACTACGCCTCGAGCCCCGCGGGCGCGCCCTACCTCGCCGGGCTCCAGTTCGCCCACCGCACGGGCATCAAGTGGGAATACATCACCGGGCGCGGCGGCGCGCAATCGATCATGGACGTGATGACCGGGCAGGCCGACGTGCTGTTCAACGGCATGCTCGCGACGCTCCCGCCCGTCAAGTCGGGCAAGCTCAAGCTCATCGCGGTCTCAGGCGAGAAGCGCCATTCCACCCTGCCCGATACGCCGGCGGTCGCGGAATTCCTGCCGGGCTTCCTGACCGGTTCCTGGCAAGCCGTGCTCGCCCCCGCCCGCACGCCGCCGGAAGTCGTTGCCACGCTGAATGCCGAAGTGGCGCGCGTCCTGTTCACTCCGGAAATGAAGGAGCGACTGCAGGCCCAGGGTGCCGACCCGATCGGCACGCCTGCCGCCGAATCCACGAGATTCCTGCGCGACGAGCTGGGCCGCTTCACCAGGCTGGTGAAAGAGACGGGATACAAGGCCCAATGAGCCGCCAGACGCCAGGCGCCAGCCAAAACGGCGTGATTCGTGAATCGTGATTTGTGATTCGACTCCCCATCGCCACCATGGCGGTGTAACCGCCACTTCCATCAGTTAGTTGTCAGTCATCAGTCGTCACTGCAGTTTGATGTCGGCTGCCTTGACGACGGCGTGCCACTTCTTCGTCTCGGAGCGGACGAAGGCGTCGAACTGCTCCGGCGAGTTGCCGACGAGGACGGCCCCGAGGTCGGCGAAGCGGCCCTGGACGTCCGGTTCGCGCAGGGCCCTCCCGGTTTCCTTTGCCAGCAGGTCGACGATGGCGCGCGGCGTTTTCGCCGGCGCGGCCAGACCGAACCACGAGGACGCCTCGAATCCCTTCAGCGCCGACTCGTTGAACGTCGGCACGTCCGGCAGCAGCGGCAAGCGCTTCGGCGCCGCATAGGCAAGCGCGCGCAGCCTGCCCGCGCGGATGTGCGGCAGCACCGTCGGGGGATTGTCGAACACGCCCTGGATCTGGTTGCCCATCAGTGCGATCACCGCCTCGGCGGCGCTCTTGTACGGCACATGGGTGAGCCTCACCTTCGCCGCGTGCTGGAACAGCTCCATGCCGAGGTGGCCGGTGGTGCCGTTGCCCGGCGAGCCGAAGTTGAGCTTGCCGGGATCCTTCCTCGCCGCGGCGATGAGATCGCTCGCAGTCTTGGTGGGAGAGCCGCTGTTCACCACCGCCAGCATGTTCATCTCGGCGACCAGCGTGACGGGAACGAAGGCGGTCTGCGGGTTGAACGGCATCTTCGGATAGAGCGCCTCGTTGATGCTGAGGATGCCGGCCGATGACATGAGCAGCGTGTAGCCGTCGGGTTCGGCTTTCGCCACGATATCGGCGCCGATATTGCCGCCGGAGCCGGGACGGTTGTCCACGATGACCGGCTGCCCGAGGCTTGCGCGCAGTTTCTCGCCCACCGCGCGCGACAGCACGTCCACCAGGCCGCCCGCACCGAACGGCGCGACGATGCGCACTGGCTTGGTTGGGTACTGCTGCGCGGAAGCACTCCCGGCAGCAATGAGACCCGCAACCAGCATGAGCCCGATCTTCTTTGTGTTTCTCATGTCCCCTCCCGGAAGCTATGGCTCGCCGCAGTTTACCAAGCCCGGCTTTCCACAATAGATTCGTCTCAGATACAGCTCAGATACTGCGCCTTACCTGGGACGCACCATCTGGGACGCTTTACCTGGGACGCACCATCTGGGACGCTTTATCTGGGACGCGCTATCTGGGACGCCCTTGGCGGTGAAGCTTCGGAGGCTCGGCTAAAATATCGCCCATGTCTGCACCCGTCAGGAAGCCGCACGAAGCTTCGCACTCGAATTTCATCCGCTCCGCCATCGAAGCCGATCTCGCGAGCAGCAAGTACGCGGCGCGCACATGGGGCGGAAAACCGGGCGCGGCGAAGACGCACGAGGGGGCGCCGAAGGATCCCGCGAAGATCCGCACGCGCTTTCCGCCCGAGCCCAATGGCTACCTCCACATCGGGCATGCCAAGTCCATCTGCCTCAACTTCGGGCTCGCGCTCGACTACGGCGGCGCCTGCCACCTGCGCTTCGACGACACCAACCCGGAGACCGAAGAGCAGGAGTACGTGGATTCCATCATCGCGGCCGTGAAATGGCTCGGCTTCAGCTGGGAAAATGAGGGGGTCTCGCACCTCTACTACGCCTCGGATTACTTCGACTTCATGTACCACGCCGCGGAGTGCCTGATCGAGCGCGGGCACGCCTACGTGGACAGCCTCTCCGCCGAGCAGATGCGGTCGCTGCGCGGCACGCTTACGGAGCCGGGCAAGGACAGCCCCTACCGCTCGCGCAGCCCCGAGGAGAGCCTGAAGCTGTTCCACCAGATGCGCGACGGCAAGTTCAAGGAAGGCGAGCACGCGCTGCGCGCGAAGATCGACATGGCTT
>JBIOVQ010000294.1:0-4349 GCA_044867805.1 Burkholderiales bacterium
CCGGGATGCCGCGGCCGTTGTCGGTGACGGTGACCGAGCCGTCCAGGTGGACGGTGACGTCTATCTTGTCGGCGTGCCCGCCGAGCGCCTCGTCGGCGGCGTTGTCGATCGCTTCCTGGATGATGTGCGTGGGGTCGGAAGTCCGGGTATACATCCCCGGGAGCCGCTGCACGGGCTCGATACCCCTGAGCTTCTTTACGGATGATTCGTCGTATCGCTTCGCCATATCTCCGTTAGACAATCGAGCGTAGGGCGTATTCTAGTACATTTTTCTCAATCGTACCAGCCCCTTAGAAGAAAAACGCCAACGGGCGGCGCGAAAAATCAGGGATCACCGTGAAATGCAGCGTAACATGGTACGTAACATGTTACAATACTGCTTATGAGAGCCTTGAAGGCAAAGGAACGGATGCGCGGATACCGGGCCCGGAAGCAGGCAACCGGGCTTCGCCTGATCCAGTTGTGGGTCCCGGACACGCGCTCGAAGCGCTTCGCTGCGGAGTGCAAGCGCCAATGTCGCCTGCTGAAGGGCGACCCGGCGGAAACGGAAGCGCTGGAGTTCATCGACCGGGCGGGCGCGTGGGACGACAATGCGTCGCGGTGATCTGGTAACGGTTGCCGCGCCGGGGGACTACGGCAAGCCGCGCCCGGCGCTCGTCATCCAGTCCGACCTGTTCGACGAATTGCCCAGCGTCACCTTGTGTCTTGTCACGAGCGCGCTGCGCGAAACCCCGCTTTTCCGAATCACCGTGGATCCCTCGCCGGAGAACGGCCTCCAGCGCATTTCGCAAATCCAGGTGGACAAAGTGATGACCGTCGCGCGCGAACGCATCGGGGGCGTAATTGGCCGGCTCGACGATGCCACGATGCTCAAAGTCAGCCGCTCGCTTGCAGTATTCGTGGGAATCGCCTGATCGGGTCCAACGTGTCCCCAGGTCCGTGCACGCGCGTCTCGTCGAGCGCGCGGAGCGCGAAGGCGTCAGCCTGAACACGCTGGTCGTCGCGCTGATTGCTGAGGGACTGGGCAAGAAACGGTCAAGATGAGCCCTACGGGAACCGGTCACGATCTGTGACCGGTTCGCCAAATCCACATTTGAATCACCGGCTTGCCATCCTGAGGTCGCAATTCGCGACCTCAAATTTGCCCGGTCACTGCGCCTGCGGCGCCGACGCGAGCATCTCCGGCCCGAAGAAGCGGTACCTGTTGCGGCCGGTGCGCTTGGCGTGGTACATGGCCGCGTCGGCATTGGCCATCAGCCTCGCCACCGTCTTCCCGTTCTCGGGGTAGACGCTGATGCCGATGCTGCACGAGATCTCGAGCTCCTGCCCTTCGATGAAGAACGTGCGGCTCAGCTCGTCGAGGATCTTGCGGCCGACCATCGCCGCGTCCGCCGTGTCCTCGAGCTCGTGCAGCACGATGACGAACTCGTCTCCCCCGGTGCGGGCGACGGTGTCCGACTTCCTGACCGCGCCGGCCAGCCGCTTTGCGACCTCTTTCAGCAGGTCGTCGCCGATGCGGTGGCCGTGCTTGTCGTTCACCGGCTTGAAGTTGTCCAGGTCGACGAACATCAAGGCGAACGGTTCCCTGTGCCGCTCGGCGCGGGACAGCGTCTGCGCCATGCGGTCCTCGAGCAGTATGCGGTTCGGCAGCCCGGTCAAGCCGTCGTGGAGCGCCAGGTCGCGCAACTGCTCGTTGGCGAACTGCAGCGAGTCCGCGATGCGCGCCGTTTGCGCCGCCGAGTGGGCGTCGAGCGCCGAGACGCCGATGGTGATCGCGAGGATGGAGATCGTCGTGATGCCGATGGTCGCGGCCAGCGCATGGGTGCCCATGCCGCCGTGGATGCCGACGGCCAGGCAGATGCTGTCGGGCGCGAACTGGGCGGCCGCCATGCCGGTGTAGTGCATGCCGGTGATGGCGAGGCCCATGATGGTCGCGCTGCCGACCTTGGCAAGAAAGGCGAAGCCGGTGTGCCTGTGGCGGAGCTGGAAGGCGATCCACAGGGCGACGAACGACGCCACGATCGCGATGATGACGGACGCGATGAACAGCGCCGGCTTGTACTCGATCGGGGGCGACATCCGCATCGCGTACATGCCGGTGTAGTGCATGGCGCTGATGCCGATGCCCATCAGGGTCGCGCCGACGGTGATGTCCTGCCCGGTCAGGGCGGGGCGCCGCACCACGAACAGCGCGATGCCCGAGACCACGATTGCGATCGCCATGGACAGCGTGGTGATCCAGGGGTCGTAGGCGATCGGCACCGGCAGGTGGAACGCCAGCATGCCGATGAAGTGCATCGACCAGATGCCGGTCCCCATGGCGACGGCCCCGCCGACCAGCCAGGCCCACGACCAGACCGTGCCGTGCTTCTCGCTGACGCGGCCCGCGAGCTCGAGCGCGGTGTAGGACGCGATGATCGCGACGGCCAGGGACAACCCGACCAGCTGTATGTCGTAGCTGCCGACCATTCCGGCTCACACCCTCCAAGATATTGCCGGGCCCTATGTGCGGTTCCGTACCGAACCGTCGGGGCGTGCCGGCATTCTAGCAGGCTGGCAACGACCGTACAAGGGTAATGACCGACGCCTGACGACTGACGTACGACGGGTCGCCAAGGACGCGGAGGACGCCAAGGAAAAGCATTACTACGGGTCGCTAAGGACGCAAAGGGCGCGAAGGAATGGGTATATGAAAACCTAAGGTCGCGAAGGAGCTGCGCCAAGGGTGGCATACAGGGGACTCCTCGGGCATTCATCCTCCCAAGAGCGTATCCATTACCTCACTTGGCGTTGTCTTTGCGTCCTTAATTTGTATCTATCCTTTGCGTCCTTAGCGTCCTTTGCGACTCGTCGTACTGGCGCCTTCTTTGCGGCCTTTGCGTCCTTCGTGACCCGTCGTGCAAGGCCTTTCGCCTTTTGTCACTGCTTCACTGCGTCACTGCGAAGCGGCTCAGCCGCTCCCAGGGGCGGGGCGATCTCCTCCAGCGATTTGCGCTCGGCATCGACGCCGATTACGGCGGCGACCGCGGCGGCGACGCACATCAGCGCGGCGGCCAGCAGATAACCGTAGAACAGCGCGTCGCGGCTGCCGGTCTCGACCAGCTCGCCGAACAGCGCGGGGCCGATGAAGCCGCCGACGCCGGTGCCCGCCGCGTAGAAGATCGAGATCGTCACCGCGCGCATCTCCACCGGGAAGATCTCGCTCGCCGTGAGATAGGCGGAGCTCGCCGCGGCCGAGGCGACGAAGAAGATCGCCGCCCAGCACGCCGCCTGCGCGGTGGCGTCGAGCCAGCCTTCGGCGAAGGCGTAGCCGCTCGCCGCGAGCCCGATGCCCGACGCCGCGTAGGTGACCGTGATCATCACGCGCCGCCCGGCGCTGTCGAAGAGGCTCCCCAGCAGCAGCGGCCCGAGAAAATTCCCGAGCGCGAAGGGAAAGATATAGAGGCCCACCCGCTCGTCGGCCACGCCGTAGAAGCGCGCGAGCACCAGCGCGTAAGTGAAGAAGATCGCGTTGTAGAAGAACGCCTGCGCCGCCATCAGGGTGAAGCTCAGCACCGAGCGCGACCGGTAGCGGAAGGCGAGCACGTGCAGGACCTCGCCCCAGGTGGCGGGCGGACGCAGCCGCAGGTGCAGGCCGGGCGCACGCGGGGCGGGGGCGCCGTGCTCGCGCGCCACTTGCGCCTCGATGTCCGCGACGATCTTCTCGGCCTCCGGCGCGCGCCCGTGCGTGAGCAGCCAGCGCGGGCTCTCCGGCAGGTCGCGCCGTACGAGCAGGATCGCCACGCCGAGCAGCGCGCCCAGCCCGAACGCGATGCGCCAGCCGAGCTCGGCCCCGATCCACGCCGGGTCGAGCAGCACCAGGGAGAGGCCGGCGCCGAGCGCTGCGCCGATCCAGAACGTGCCGTTGATCGCGAGGTCCACCCGGCCGCGCACGCGCGCCGGGATCAGCTCGTCGATGGCGGAATTGATCGCGGCGTACTCGCCGCCGATGCCGAAGCCGGTGAAGAAGCGGCACACCAGGAACGAAGCGAAATTCCACGTGAAGGCTGTCGCCACCGTCGCCGCGACGTACACCGCGAGCGTGATGAGGAACAGGCGCTTCCTGCCGAGCCGGTCCGCGAGGCGGCCGAAGACGATCGCGCCGATGACCGCGCCGGCGACGTAGGCCGATCCGGCCCAGCCGACCGCGGCGGCGGAGAGCCCGAGGGTTTCGGGGCGCTGCAGCACCGCGCCGAGCGAGCCGACCACCGTGACCTCGAGGCCGTCGAGGAGCCACGTGACGCCCAGCGCGACCACCACGCGCCAGTGCCAGCGCGACCACGGGAGCGAGTCCAGCCGCTCGGGGATCG
>JBIOVQ010000295.1:0-2445 GCA_044867805.1 Burkholderiales bacterium
TGCGTCCTTCCGACTCGTCGTAAAGAAGGCTGCCCGTCACTCATCACTTGTCACTCGTCACTTTTTCCTGTTTCACCGCGCGCATCTCGACCAGCTCGAGGATGTCCCAGTCGCCGTGAAAGTCGCAACCCGTGATCATTCCGCACCGGCCGGGGTCGATCCACTCGGACCTTCGCTCGACGCGCACCGCGCGCTTCAGCGCGGGCGCGTACCACTCGAACTCGATGATCTGGGTTTCCATCTGGTCGAAATTGGGATCGCCCGGGTAGACGAGGCGCCGGATCTTGACGGTATCGAACTCGCCCGCCGGCACGCGGATGCGCTCGCTCTGAAGCACCTTGCCGTCGACGCGCACGCTTCTCGCCCTGGTCTCGCCGGGAACTGTCGCCTTGACGCGCACCGACCACGCCTGACCCGGCTCGAGCGGGTAGACGTACGCCGGATAGGCAGTCGAGAACTTGTACATCACTTTCGCGCCGTGGCTCTCGACTGGATGCCGCAGCCAGTTGCCGTCCTTGGTGAAGAGCTTGGTCACGCCGGAGCCGGCATGGGGGCTGTCAGGCGTGACGGTCACGGTGATGCCGCTCGCGTCGATCTTGTCCACCCGGTTCTCCAGGTGCCCGCGCACCTGCTGGTTGTAGCCGTTCACCAGCCGGTAGACGGCGATGTCACCCACGGAAGGCCCGGCCGAAGCCGGGCCCGACGCGAGCCATAGCGCGACGGCGGCGAGGGCTGCAGGAATTCCACGGCCTGGAATCGAGCGGTTTGCGATCACTGAAATTCTTGTAAGTTGTTCGTAAGTTTACTGCGACACATGCCCCTGTTCTCAAGGTGCTAACACTCGGCCCGGGGGTCTTCTTCCCCTCTTCTGTGCGGCATGACACACAGATGGAACTCCTAACCGCCAAGACGCCAAAAAGCATTCAAGAAGCAAAAGCCGGGAATCTGGTATCTCCCAGGAAGTTTGGCGCCTTGGCGGTTCAAATGCCTTTCCGCCCTCATCCTTGATCCTGCAGCACCTCGCGCGCGGCCCGAAGACCGCTTTGCAGCGCGCCGGCCACCGTGGCGGGCTCGCCCTCGAAGTCAGTCGCTTCGCCCGCGAAATAGAGCGTTTTGCGCAGCGGCGCGGCGAGCGCCTTGCGCGCGCCGTGCCCGCCGACCGCGACGTAGCTGTAGGCCCCGCGCGCATGCGGATCTTTCTGCCAGTCGTGCACCCACGCCGCCTGCAGCAGGTCCTCGACGCCGTCGTGCCCGAACATCGACTCCAGGGCACGTACGGCCTGCCGCACGATCTCGCGCGTGCTCTTGCCCGTGAGTCGCAGCGCTTTGGGACCGCCCGCCCACGCGTTGAGCAGTGGTGCCCGCTCCGGCGCCGCGGTCCAGAACGTCGGAAACGGGCCTTCCGGCGCATGAAAGAACGAGGCATTCCGGTAGCGGCCACCGTCCAGCTCCTCCCAGAACGCGGTGCGAAACAGCAGCGGGACTTTGATGACCGTGCCGGCAACGAGGTCCTCAAGAGGGCGCCGCTTCGACGCGAGCGCTGGCGAGAACCGCACCGCGCCTGGCGCGCGGGGCCCAAGCTGCAGCACGCCCAGCGGCAACGTAACAATCGCCTTCTTCGCCTTTGCGCGAAAGCTCGACCCTTTCGCCATCCGCCATCCGCCATCCGCCATTGAGGTCGTGCCCACGACCTCCACCTCGCCGCGCTTCCACCGCACCGCCCGCACGGCGCTTCGCAATCGCAGCTCGACCCCGCCGCCGAGAGTCCTTGCCAGCGAGTCGAGGAGAGCGCCGTAGCCGCCCGCCGGCCGGGAGTGCCCCGGGTGCTGCTCGCCCGGGCCGGCCCACTCCTCCGCCACCACCCGCGCGCTCAGCCGCGCGGGATCGGCGCCTTCGTACCCCTGCGCACGCATGCGCGCGAACGTCACGGCCTCGTCGGAAAGCCCGTGGGGCACTCTTGCAAGAAACGTCTCGAAGGGAATGTCCTTCCGCGCAAGCGGCTTCGCGTGCCGCCGCAGCGCCCGCAGGATCTCCTCGAACACGCCGTCGCCTCTCGGCGCGAGCTTTCCGTCCCGGAACGCCAGGCGCACGATGGGGGCGTCCACCTCCGCAATGCCGGCCTTGCGCATGAGCGCAAGCGTCGCCGGCGGCCGCCCGTGAATGAACTCGGGGCCCAGCTCGACGGTCGCGGGCAGGCCGGCCTCGTGCCTCGACCAGACGCGCCCGCCCAGTCGATCGCGCGCCTCAAGCACGAGGACCCGGCGCCCGGACGGCGCGAGCTCGGCCGCGGCGGCGAGGCCGGCGGCGCCGGCGCCGATGATGATTACGTCGTAATCCACAAGGGGGAAGGCGTGATTCGTGATTGGTGATTGGTGATTGGTGATTCGACTCCCCTCCTGCCCGAGGGTGAGGCGGGGTTTCGATGAAGGTGCCTGCGCACCTTCG
>JBIOVQ010000296.1:0-8029 GCA_044867805.1 Burkholderiales bacterium
GGAAGCGCTCCTGCGGACGCGAAGGCATCTGCGCGAAGAACCAGGAGCAGTGGCCCGAGGAATTCACCATCTCCCAGTCCGCGGGCAGCGCTTTCTCGAGCCCCTCGACCACATCGCGCGGGTCGAGTAGTCCCGGCTCGATCTCGAACACGTGGCTGTCCGGTTTCGAGTCGCGGATGCGCGCCGCCATCGCCTCGGTGCGCCAGGTCGCGGTGCGCGCGGGCAATGCCGCCGTCAGCGCCTCCACGCCCAGCCTTGCGTCGGCGCGCAGGTGATGACGCGCCACTTCCTGACCCTGGTTCACCGCCACGGGATCGATGTCGATATGCAGCATCTTCGCCTTCGGGAAGAGCTGGCCACCGCCGCCGGCGTGGTAGGCGAGGGAGCCGCCGACCACGATGACCAGGTCGGCTTGCCCAACCAGCTCGAGCCCGACCTCGGTCGAGAAGCTGCCCGTGATGCCGATGCAGTAAAGGTCGTCGTGGAAGAGTCCCCTGGCAGGGAGCGTCGTGGTCAGGATCCCACCTGTCCTGGCGGCGAGCGCCCGGCACGCGGGGCCCGCCTTGGCTTCGACCGCGCCCAGGCCGGCAAATACGACCACGCGCTCGGCGGCCGCAACCAGTTTAGCCGCGCTCGCCACGTCATCCGGATGCGGTGGCATCGGCGCGAGGCGCGGCAACAATTGCTTCGAGGGCGTCGGCAGCTTCTCCGGTCCGGTCCACGGCCGCTCCTGCAGGTCGAACGGAATGCCGAGCACCACCGGGCGCCGTTCGCGGCGTGCCTGCAGGAACGCATCGCGAATCGCGACCGGCATGCGCTCCGGCAGGTGCAGGGGATGATAGGCCGCGCCCGTTGCCGTGATGATCGGCGCCTGATTGAGCTCCTGGTTGTACCAGCCCATCCTGAGCGGCGACTCTCCGGCAAACACCACCATCGGCAGATGCGCGCGCACCGCCGCCGGGAGCGCGGTGATCAACTGCGTCACGCCGGGCCCGCAGGTGACGGTTGCAACGCCCACTTCCCCGGTCTTGCGCGCGTACGCCATCCCGGCCGCGACGGCGCAATGCTCGTGCCTGACGTACACCATGCGACAGCCCTGCTGCGCCAATCGCGCCGCCCAGTTCATGTTCGCGTCGCCCAGCAGCGCGAAACAGGTGCTCACGCCCTCCTGGATGAAGGCCCGGGCGAGGACATCGTAGACATGCAGTTTGGCTTCAGTCGTCACGGTTGCAGCTCCAAGAGTTGTCATCCACTTCCCCACATCGTGGACGTGCGTTCTTGTACACCAGCATCGGAGAAGGGGAGTATAGCGAGATCGCGTCGCCTGCTTGCGGGCCGGGTCAGCCCGGTCCGACCCCGCTACAACCGGGATTCGTCGATCTGCAGCCCCAGACAGTGCTTGCCCACGAGCTCGTAGTGGGCGAGGCGGCCTTGCGAGTGCTGGGTGATCACGTGCATGTCCTGAAAGAGGCGATGGAGCAGGTGGCCATCGAAGACGACGGTCGCACCGCAGGCGGTGTAGAGGCTGTCGACGATCCCGGCGGCGAGCCGTATGGCGTGAGTCGCCGCGAGCCGCAGGTTCGTGCGCGCGTCCAGGCTCACCGTCGGCTCCTCCGTTGACGTTGCCTCGTCCCAGACGTCGCATGCTGCCGCCATGAGAAAGGCGCGACCGGCGCGCAAGGCCGCTTCGGCCTGACCGACGGCGACCTGGGAGATCGACTGATCACGCAGGAGGCCGGTCAGGTTGCGCGGCGCCTTCGTGCCCGCCACCTCGAAGAAAGCGTTGATGCAGTTTCGCGCGAGGCCAAGGGCGACCATGCCGTCACCGGCCCCGAATCCCAGCGTGATCGGAATCTTGTAGCGCGGGCCAGGGCTCACCAGCGGCGCGCCGTGGGTGAGCACGGTCCGCTCCTCGGGCACAAAGACGTCCCTGACCTCGAAGGAATGAGTGCCCGTGCCGCGCAGGCCCTTCGTGTGCCACGTATCGATCAGCTCGACTTGCGCGGCGGGCACCAGGCAATACCGCGCTTCCGGCTTTCCATCCCTCTGCCTCACCTCGCCGTTTTCGGTGACCTGGACATGCGCGGCTATCCACGACGCGTGCTTGCAGCCGGTGCTGAAAGGCTGGCGCCCGCTGACGCGAAATCCTCCCGGCACCACGACGGCCTTCGCGGTAGGGGCCGGCGTATTCGACACCACGCTGCGTGGCGTGTCGATCCAGATTTCGCGCGCCGCTTGACGCGACATTCGGGCTGCGTAGGTCGCCCAGTTGGCGCCCTGGCTCACGGTCCAGGCCGTGCTGGCATCGGCTTTGCCCAACTCCTCGATTACCTGCAGATAAGTCGGGAAGTCAATCTCCGGCCCGCCGACGGCACGCGGCACGGCCATGAGATAGAGCCCCGCGTCGGCGAGTGCGTGGAAGACCGGCTTTGGCAACTCGCGAGCCGCGTCGATCTGGGCAGCGTTCTCCCGAACAAGCGGGGCAAGCTGGCGGGCGGCTTCGAGCGGGGATGACGGCGGGGGCAAGGACGCTGCAGTCAGGGCCGGGGAATTGGACGACATGTGAACATGTATAGTAGCGCAGCCAACCAACGGAGGACCAAGTAGTGAACACGCACCACTCCACCCCTGCACGCACGGTAGATCCTGCGATCATCTTCACTGGCTGCGAGCTGATGGCTGCGCAGGAGCCGCAGCGTGCCTCGGCGCAGCGTTCGGGCTCGGGCTCGGCGCAAGCCGGAGTCAAGCGCCGCGAAGTCGTGGTCAAGGGCCGCCGCGTGAAAACCATCGACGTGCACGCGCATTGCCTCATCCCCGCAGCATCGAAACTGCTCGGGGAGGACGCCTTCAAGCACCATACCGGCGGCATCGTGATGGAGGATCCGGCCACGCGCCTGCGCGACATGGACGCGCAGGGCATCGATATGGAGGCGCTCAGCATCAACCCCTTCTGGTACCGCGCCGATCGCGATACCGCCTCGGAAGTGGTCCGCCTGAACAACGAAGGGCTCGTCGAGATCTGCGCGCGGAATCCGGACCGCTTCGTCGCGTTCGCCTCGGTCGCCCTCCAGTTTCCCGACCTCGCCGCGGAGCAGCTCGAGCACGCGGTGAAGAAGCTCGGCCTGCGCGGCGCCGCGGTCGGCGCGAGCGTCGGCGACGACGAGTTCGCCGATCCGAAGTTTCACGCGTTCTGGAGGAAGTGCGAGGAGCTCGACATTCTCGTCTTCCTGCACCCGCAGGGCACGCCCGACCTGGCGCGGCGCCTGAAAGGCAATGGCGTGCTCGAGAACGTGATCGGCAATCCGCTCGACACGACGATCGCGCTCTCGCATCTGATCTTCGAGGGCACGCTCGACCTGTTCCCGGGACTCAAGATCTGCTCCGCGCATGGCGGTGGCTACCTCGCGTCCTACATGGACCGGTCCGACCACGGCTGCCTCACCTTCCCCCACCGCTGCAACCGCACGCTCAAGAAGCGGCCGACGGAATACTTGAAGCAGCTCTATTACGACGCGCTCATTTTCACGCCCGAAGCGCTACGGCACCTCGCCGCGAACGTGGGCTCGAGCCAGATCATGCTCGGCACCGACTATCCCTACCCGTGGGAGGACAAGGCGGTCGATCACATCCTCGACACGCCGAGCCTCGGCGACGACGAGCGCGTCGCGATACTCGGTGCAACCGCGGCGAAGCTGCTGAGGATCAAGTAGTGCGATCAGAGGCGTCCCGGATGGGAAGGCGATGAAGGATGACCGTCATGCCGCGCATGACAGCAGCAGGCCCCGGCCTCTCGTTTGCCTTCGGCCGGAAGATTGCTGTCATCCCCGCGTAGGCGGGGATCCCGCTCTTCCTGTTTGCTCTGGATTCCCGCCGGCGCGGGAATGACGAGTCCGACCGGACGTCCATCGTCTATCGCCCGGTGTCTCTCCCCGGTTATCGCCGCCGGCCGCCGCCCAGCAACGAGCCAAGAACCCCTCGCACGATCGCCCGCCCGACCTGCGAACCGATGGAGCGGGCGGCGCTCTTGGCGGCCGCCTCGATCGCGCCCTCGCGCCGTCCGCCGCGCGGTCCCGTCGAGCCGCCGAGAAAATCGCCGAGCGAGCCGAGCACGCCGCCCCCGGATTCGGCGGGCTCGCCGGCTGCAGTCTGCTTCGCCGCGGTGCCCGCCTTGTCGGCTCGCTCGGTTACGTGCTTCGCCAGCTTCTCGTACGCGGACTCGCGGTCCACCGTCTTGTCGTAGACGCCGGCCACGGGCGAGGACTTGATCAGCTTCTCCCGCTCCTCGCCGGTGATCGGACCGATGCGCGTGCCGGGCGGCGCGACGTACGCGCGCTCGACGATGGAGGGGCGTCCCTTGTCATCGAGCAGAGAGACCAGGGCCTCGCCCACCTCGAGCTCGGTGATCGCCTTCTCGACGTTCAGCCCGGGATTGGCGCGCAGGGTGGTCGCGGCGGATTTCACGGCCTTCTGGTCGCGCGGAGTGAAGGCGCGCAGCGCGTGCTGCACGCGGTTGCCGAGCTGCCCGAGCACGGTATCGGGGATGTCGAGCGGGTTCTGCGTCACGAAATAGACGCCGACGCCCTTGGAGCGGATGAGCCGCACCACCTGCTCGATCTTTTCCAGCAGCGCCGGCGGCGCGTCGTTGAAGAGCAGGTGCGCCTCGTCGAAGAAGAACACGAGCTTGGGCTTGTCGGGATCGCCCACCTCCGGTAGCTCCTCGAACAGCTCCGAGAGCAGCCACAGGAGCAGCGTTGAGTAGAGCTTGGGAGCGCTCATCAGCTTGTCGGCGGCGAGCACGTTGACCACGCCGCGGCCGCGCCCGTCGGTCTGCATCAGGTCCTGGATGTTCAGCGCCGGCTCGGCGAAGAACTTGTCGCCGCCCTGTTGCTCGATCGCCAGCAGCCCGCGCTGGATAGCGCCGATCGAGGCGGAGGAGATGTTGCCGTATTGCGTGGTGAACTGCTTCGCGTTGTCGCCCACGTGCTGGAGCAGCGCGCGCAGGTCCTTGAGATCGAGCAGCGCGAGCCCGTTGTCGTCGGCGATCTTGAACGCGAGCGTCAGCACGCCAGCCTGCGTCTCGTTCAGCCCCAGCATGCGCGCGAGCAGAAGCGGCCCCATCTCGGAGATGGTGGTGCGCACCGGATGGCCCTGCTTGCCGAACGCGTCCCAGAGCACCACCGGGCAAGCCTCGAAGGTGATGTCCAGTTTCAGGCTGGAGAGTCGCTCCTTGATCTTTCCCTTGGCCTCGCCCGCCTGCGACAGGCCCGCGAGGTCGCCTTTCACGTCAGCGAGGAACACCGGCACGCCGATGCGGGAGAGCCCCTCGGTGATCCGTTGCAGCGTCACCGTCTTGCCGGTGCCGGTGGCGCCGGCGATCAGCCCGTGGCGGTTCGCGTACTGCGGCAGCAGGCAGAGATCCGACTTCGATTTGGCGACCAGCAGCGGCTCCGGCATGGGGTCTCCGCGTGATAAAATTTTCGCTATTCTAGCTAGAAGTTACGCCGAAAACCCCAATGCAACCGCAGATAAACGCAGATAAACGCGGATGATTCGACAGGGCTTTGGGTTTTGCTATCTGTGTCCATCTGTGTTCATCTGCGGTTCCATTCGATTTTGAGACGGCGAAGATGGCAGGTCACAGCAAGTGGGCCAACGTCCAGCACCGCAAGAACCGCCAGGACGCGAAGCGCGGCAAGATCTTCACCCGCCTCATCCGGGAGATCACGGTCGCGGCGCGGCTCGGCGGCGGGGACCCCGGCTCCAATCCGCGGCTGCGGCTGGCGGTGGACAAGGCCTACGACAACAACATGCCTAAGGAGAACGTGGACCGCGCGATCAAGCGCGGCACCGGCGGGCTCGAGGGCGCAGCCTACGAGGAAATCCGCTACGAGGGCTACGGCGTCGGCGGGGCGGCGGTGATGGTGGATTGCATGACCGATAACAAGACGCGCACGGTGGCCGACGTGCGCTCCACCTTCACCAAGCACGGCGGTAACCTGGGCGGGGAGGGCGCGGTCGCGTTCCTGTTCAAGCACTGCGGCCAGCTTGTGTTCGCGCCGGGCACCAGCGAGGACCAGCTGATGGAGGCGGCCATCGAGACCGGCGCCGAGGACGTCGTCACCAACGACGACGGCAGCATCGAAGTCGTCACCGCCCCCAACGATTTCGTCGCGGTGAAGAGCGCATTGGAAAAGAAGGGCTTCAAGGCGGCGCTCGCGGAAGTGACGTTCAAGCCGGCGGCCGAGAACGTGATGAAGGGCGACGAGGCCGCGCGCATGCAGAAGCTGATCGACGCGCTCGAGACGCTCGACGACGTGCAGGAAGTCTACACGACCGCTGTCATGGACAGCGGCTAGAACCGAGCGACGAGGGACGAGGGACGAGTGAGACGCAGGACGAAGACCGAGGGGCGAGGGGGCAAACCGCTCGACACTCGACACCCGACACTTCCCACGCGACCCTCGACCCCCCGCCCAATCCCGCGGGGGCAAGCTCTCGACCCTCGACCCTCCTCCACCACGCGCATCCTCGGGATCGACCCGGGCTTGCGCGTGACCGGATTCGGCGTCATCGACAGGAACGGCGGCCGGCTCACCTACGTCACTAGCGGGCGCATCCGGACGCCCGAAGCCGCGCTCGACCGGCGCCTGAAAGCGATACTCGACGGCCTCGCCGAGGTCATCGCGGAGCACAGGCCGGCGCAGGTCACCATCGAGAAAGTCTTCGTCAACGTCAACCCGGGTTCCACGCTGCTGCTCGGGCAGGCGCGCGGCACGGCGATCTGCGCCGCGGTCCTGCACGGGCTGCCGGTGGCGGAGTACACTGCGCTGCAGGTCAAGCAGGCGGTGGTCGGCAACGGCCACGCGCAGAAGCGCCAGGTGCAGGACATGGTGCGCCGGCTGCTGAGGCTAGCCGGGGATCCGAGCGCGGACGCGGCGGACGCGCTCGCCTGCGCGATCTGCCACGCGCACGGCGGGCAGGGGCTCGGCCGGCTCGCGACCGCGGGCTTCCGCATGAGACGCGGCCGGCTTGTTTGAATCGACGCCGATGAACGCCGATGAACGCAGATAAGAACGAGACAAGATGATAAGGGCTGCCAACACAAAGACCATTTGCGTTTTCTGCAATCCTGCAAGCCTTTTTCTCAATGGTTCCCGGCCTTTCACCGGCGTTCATCGGCGTTGATCGGCGACTGAACGGGTTTTGAATGATTGGGCGCATACACGGGAAGCTGCTGGAAAAGCACCCGCCCCAGATCGTCGTGGACGTGCAAGGCGTCGGCTACGAGCTCGACGTGCCGATGAGCACGTTCTACCAGCTGCCCGCGACCGGCGCAGAGGTGACGCTGCATACGCATCTCGTCGTACGCGAGGACGCGCACCAGCTCTACGGCTTCGCCTCCGAGCCGGAGCGGGAGGCGTTCCGGCAGCTGCTCAGGATCTCGGGCGTGGGCGCGCGCACCGCGCTGGCGGTGCTGTCGGGGCTGTCCGTGTCCGACCTGCGCGAGGCGGTGGCGAGCCAGGACGGCGGACGGCTCACCCGTATCCCCGGCATTGGCAAGAAGACCGCCGAGCGCCTGCTGCTCGAGCTGCGCGACAAGCTCGACGCGGCGCTCGCCGCGCCCGCCGCCAGGGGCGACGGCCAGGCGGGCGACATCGCGAATGCGCTCCTGGCGCTGGGCTACAATGACAAGGAGGCGTCGTGGGCGGTGAAGCAGCTGCCCGCCGGGCTCAATGTGTCCGACGGCATCCGCCAGGCCCTCAAGCTGCTTTCGAAGAGTTGAAATTCGTACCCTTGTTCGGAGAATCAGGACGGCGCACTGGTGAAGCGAGGGTAACGGCGCACATGCGAGCGGCGCAATCGTGATAGAGTCGGATCGACTGGTGGCGGGCGCGCCGTCCTCGCCGCAGGAAGAGGCTTTCGAGCGCACGCTGCGGCCCAAGCTGCTCGACGAATACGTCGGGCAGGAAAAGATCCGCGGCCAGCTGAAAGTCTTCATCGAGGCCGCGCGCAAGCGCAAGGAAGCGCT
>JBIOVQ010000297.1:0-11261 GCA_044867805.1 Burkholderiales bacterium
ACTTCCGTCCCGTCGTAGGCATGCTTGAGATTCTCGACCGCGACCATGCGCCTCGCGTCTCCTCCCCTCCCGCACTGTGACGCGAGGGCATTCTAATAGGTTCCGGCAGCCGGTCGGTATACTGGCCCGATGAAATGGCTCCTGCTGCGCCTGATCGGAGGCTACCGGCTGCTGCTGTCGCCTTTTTTCGGGCGTCAGTGTCGCTTCTTCCCCACCTGCTCGGAGTATGCGAAGGAAGCGGTCGAGCGCCACGGCTCGCTGCGCGGCTCGTGGCTTGCGGTCACGCGCATCGCGCGCTGCGGGCCGTGGCATCCGGGAGGCACGGATCCCGTGCCTCCCAAAGGATGAAGGCGGAAGGATGAAGGATGACCCTCACGCTACGCGTGATAGCTGATATGCCCCGGCCTTTCACAGGCGTCCAGCCGGATCCGACTGAAGGTGACGAGACGTCGGGTTATCCAAGTGTCGCGCGGTTGCGCGACGGTCATCCCTCATCCTTCATCCCTCAGCCTTGACTCATCTAGCCGGATATCCGGCAGATGAGTCCCTTCAGGTAGTCCCCTTCCGGAAAGTTGAGCGCGACCGGATGATCGGCGCTCGCGCCGAGGCGCGCGACGACCTGCACCTCCGCTTCAGCGTCGAGCGCGGACCCGGCGACGATTTTCTGGAACAGGTCGGCCGACACGCCGCCCGAGCAGGAGAACGTCATCAACAGCCCTCCGGGCCGCAGCAGCTTGAACGCCAGCAGGTTGATGTCCTTGTAGGCGCGCGCCGCCTTTTCCGCATGCGCGGCGGTCGGCGCGAACTTGGGCGGATCGAGCACCACCAGGTCGAACGAGCGCCGGGAGTCGCGGAATTTTCGCAGCAACTCGAACACGTCGCCTTGCAGCCATTCCGGCTGCGGAAACTGGTTCAGTTCGGCGTTACCGCGCGCAAGCGCGAGCGCTTCGGCCGAGCTGTCCACGGCAACCACGGAATTCGCCCCGCCGGCCAGTGCGTTGAGCGCGAAGCCGCCGCTGTAGCAGAAGCAGTCGAGCACGTCCCGGCCGGCGGCCAGCGCTCGCAGCTGCTGGCGGTTGTCGCGCTGGTCGAGATAGAAACCGGTCTTGTGCCCCTGCTCGAGGTCGATCCCGAACCGGACTCCTTCTTCATCGATGACGATCCGTTCGGACGCCGGCGCGCCACGCAACAGCGCCGTCACCGGCTGCAGCCCCTCCAGTTGCCGCACGTCGGCATCGGAGCGCTCCCGAACACGCGTGATCCCGTCCGTTGCCTGCAAGGCATCGGCGATCGTATCGCGCCAGCGGTCCGCCCCGGCGCTGTTGAGCTGCAGCACCGCTGTATCGCCATAGCGATCCGCGACGATTCCCGGCAAACCATCCGACTCCGCATGGATGAGCCGCATCGCGCCGACTTCGCCCATCAGCGCGCGACGCTGCCCCGCGGCCTGCCCGATCCGCTCACCGAAGAACGCGGCGTCAATCGCGCGGTCTTCCCAGTCCCAGACGCGCGCCACGATTTGTGACTCAGGGCTGTAAGCCGCCACCGCAAGGAATTCCCCGGTAGCCGACCAGACCCCCACCGTCTCGCCCGGCCCCGGGCTGCTCTGCACTTTCGCCACAGCGCCAGAGAACACCCACGGGTGCCGGCGCTTGAGCGACTTCTCCCGCCCGGGCTTGAGGATCAACTTGTGCATGAAAGGCAGAAATTAACCGCCAAGGCTCTACCTTGTAACCGCATACAAATAGCAGTCACGCGGCTTATCACATAGCGTCGGATGAATGATGTATCTCCGCATCACGCCCTCGCGCAGCATTCCGACTTTCTCGAGCGTGCGGGCCGACGCCGCATTCTCAACATCGCAGAATGCTTCCACCCGATACATCGAGGGGTCAGACAAGAGCAATCTCACAATCTCGCCAGCCGCCTCCGGCATGAGGCCCCGGCCCCAATATGGCCGCGCGAGCACATAACCAATGCCGGCCTTGAATCGCTCCGGGCGGATCTCAAGCATGCCGATCGCCTGAGAGTTGCTCTTCCCCGTGATGACGTAGGGAAATGCTGAACCTGAACTCCATCGGTCAAGACATTGGCCAATGAATTCGCTTGTCGTTTGAATCGATTGATGGGGCCTCCAGACCAGGTAACGTGTAACGGCCGGGTCCTGCGCATACGCTTCGAAAATAGCCTTTGCGTCTTCCAGTTCTGGACAGCGGAGCCGCAATCGTGAAGTTTCAACTATGTCCGGAAATTGCATGGCCAGTAATTGCTTCGCCTTTCTTGGCTGTGTTGGCGTCCTAGCGGTTCAATATTGTTCTTGTCTTCCTCTGCGTCCTCCGCGTCCTCTGCGGTGAGAGGTTAGCCCTTTTTCTTCGCCCGCGGATGCGCGGCGTCGTACGCCTTCGCGAGGTGCTGGAAGTCGAGATGCGTATAGACCTGCGTGGTCGAGATGCTGGAGTGACCGAGCATCTCCTGCACCGCGCGCAGGTCGCCGCTCGACTGGAGCAGGTGAGAGGCGAAGGAGTGGCGCAGCGCATGTGGATGCACCTTGTCCGCCAGCCCCAGCCGGAGCGCCCAGTGCTTGAGCCGCGCCTGCACCGCCCGCGGGCCCAGGGCGCCGCCATCGCGCCCCACGAACAGCGCCTTCTCATCCGGGCGCGCCAGTCCGCCACGCACCGGCAGCCAGGCCTGGAGCGCGGCGAGCGCGAAACTGCCGACCGGCACGATGCGGGTCTTGGCGCCTTTCCCGGTCACGCGCAGCGTTGCGTCCCGGAAATTGACGTCGTCGTGCGCGAGGCCGGTGAGCTCGGACAGACGCAGGCCGGACGAGTACAACAGCTCCATCATCGCCTTGTCGCGCACGGCGAGGGGATCGGTCGCGGAGATTTCCATCAGGCGGCCCGCCTCGTCCGGCGACAGGGCGTGCGGCAGGCGCTTTGCGGCCTTGGGCGGCCGGATCCCTATGCAGGGGTTCTGCTCGAAACCGTGATCGCGCGCGAGGTAGTGGAAGAAGCCGCGCCACGCCGAGAGCATGCGCGCGAGCGTGCGGCCGTCGAGCCCCCGCCCGTGGAGCTGCGCCACGCCGCGGCGCACGTGGTGGACCTGCAACTGCTTGAGCGGAGTGCCTTGCGTGAGGGCAAACAACGCCGCGATATCGCGGGCATAGTTGTCGACGGTGTGCGGGCTCAGCCGGCGCTCGTTGGAGAGATGCTCCAAGTAGCCGCGAAGAAGTGGGCGCGATGTCGGCTCGGAGTCAGCGCCCACTTACATGGCCTAAGCAGTTATTTTCAGGCGCGGCCACCGGATTGGTTAGGGCGCTCCCGTGTCCCTTTTTCACCGCAGATACTTGGCGATGGCCGCGCCTATCAGCTCGCCCAGCCGCTTCAAGTAAAGCGTGCCCATCTCCGGGTAGAAGCGCTGCGGGTCCTCGCTGGCCAGGGCGAGCAGGCCGAACGGCTCGCGCTCGCGCAGCGGAATGTACGAGAAGGAGCGCAGGCGCGAGCTCGCCTCGCCGAACAGTCCGGCTGCGTCCACCCAGGCGTGGCTGCCGCAATGCGGGTTGGCGAGGCTCGCCGCGAACTCCCGCGAGGCATCGTTGAGCGGCTTGAATTCGGCCAGATCGCCATGGCCGCCGCGGTTCCAGATACGCAGCGCAACGTGGGGCACCGCGAAGTCCTCGCGCAGGTTGAGATAGACCGTGTTGAGCACCGCGCGGATGTCCGCCGCCGCGAGCAGCGCCAGCGAGAGGCGATGCACCTTTTCCCCGATCGCGTCGTTCTCTTCGCCGAACTGGATGACCTCGCGCAGCTTGCCTTCGAGCTGCTTGTTCTTGTCGCGCAGGGTCAGGATCTGGCGCTCGGTGATGGGGATGGCGCGCCCGCCGTGGGGATGGGGGATGTAGATTTCCGCCAGCGTTTCGGCGTAGTGCTCGAAGAATTCGGGGTGTTCTTTCAGGTACGCAGCGACCTCGTCGGGTTTCATCGGGCTCCCAGAATCAGTTTGCAGTTTTCAGTGTGCAGTGGGCAGCAACGGCATTCCATTGGTTGGCTGCAAACTGCCCACTGTCTACTGCCCACTTATAGTTCGATCTCGCCTTCAAACACGGTCACTGCCGGACCGGTCATCATCACCGGCGCTCCCGCGCCCGCCCATGATATACCGAGGTCGCCGCCGCGAGTCGTCGCCGTGACCTCGTGATCGAGCAGGCCGCGCGTGATGCCCGCGACCACGGCCGCGCAGGCGCCGGAGCCGCACGCGAGCGTTTCGCCCGCACCCCGTTCGTAGACGCGCAGAAGGATGTGGCGCCGGCTCACGATTTGCAGGTAGCCGGCGTTGACACGTTGCGGGAAGCGCGGGTGCCGCTCGATGAGCGGACCCTCGGCCGCGACCGGCGCGCGTTCGATGTCGGGCACGACTTGCACGGCATGGGGGTTGCCGAGGGAAAGCACGCTCACTTCCACCCGGCGGCCGTCTACGCTCAGCTCATAGGTGTCGGCGCGCGCCGGGGCGTCGAAAGGAATGCGCGCGGGCTCGAATTGAGGCACCCCCATATCCACCGTGACCCGGCCGTCGTCCTCCAGCCGCGGCACGATGACGCCGGCACGCGTCCCCACCCGGATCTCGTTCTTGGCGGTCAGCCCGCGTTCGCGCACGTAACGCAGGAAGCAACGCGCTCCATTGCCGCATTGCTCCACCTCCCCTCCGTCCGCGTTGAATATCCGGTAATAGAAGTCGGTATCGCCCGTGCGCGGCGGCTCGACCAGCAGGACCTGGTCGCAGCCGACCCCGAAGCGCCGGTCGGCAATTCGCCGGATCTGCTCCGCAGTCAGGGGGATCGGTCGGGACAGGGCCTCCAATAGGATGAAGTCGTTACCCAGTCCATGCATTTTAGTGAATTTTAGCCTCATTTACCTGCAGTACTGCACATAATCACGGTATATACAGCGGTCCATGACCACCCACATGCCTCCGGCGCGTGCCCGCAGGGCAGCCGGCTCGTTCACAATATCCTCTTGAATCCAAAGGTTTTTGAGCTTGAGCTTGAGGCAGTCGTTCACTACACCGTCTATATGTTCGGGCCTGCGGAAGACGTCCACGAGATCCACGGCAACCGGAATGTCCGCGAGGGAAGGATAGACCGGGACCCCCAGGATTTCCCGCGCGGCCGGGTGCACCGGGATGATGGTGTAGCCAAAGCCCTGCATGGCCCGCGCCACGCCATGGCTGGGGCGCGCGGGGTTGGGGGAAAGCCCCACCACGGCGATCGTCTTCACCCGCCGGAGCAGCGCACAGCGCTCCTCGGCGCCGGGATTATCGAACTTTGCGGGGCCCGTCATCCGTCATCCGTCACGGATTTCGCCATCACGTAGTCATCCATGACGAAGCCGTCGCCGATGTCCTTCACCACCGCCTCGGCGATATGAAAACCGTGCTTGAGATAGGCCGCAATCGCGCTCTGGTTGCGCTTGTTGACCGCCAGCACCAGCCGGCTGCAGCCACGCAGCCGCGCGACCTCCCGGATGTGCGCGATCATCATTCCGCCGTAGCCGCGGCGCTGGTGTCGCGGGTGGACGTAAAGCTTGTCGATTTTCATCTCGGCAGCCGCGGTGAGAAAGTACGAAGCGAACCCGGTCATCTCTGCGCCGACCATCAGCTTGCTCCACCACAGCCCCTCGCGCCCCAGCTCTTCCCGCACCACGTCGAGGCCGTAGCGCTGACCCAGCATGTATTCTATCTGCGCCATGCCGATGATAGCGGGATAGTGGGCATACCAGATTTCCCGCGCGAGCGCGGCGAGCCGCTCGACGTCCTGCGCTTCGAGCGGCGCTATCCGGACGGGATTTTCCGCCATGCCCCGCCGGCCCGGCTTCACCATCGCTGCGCGCCGGCACCGGCGCGCCTCAACCGGCGGCGCGGATGGTCGCGCATACGCGGCGGATCTGCGCCTCGTTGAGCTGCGGGTAGATCGGCAGCGACAGCACTTCGCGCGCCGCCCGATCCGAAGCCGGCAGCTCGCGCGCCGACCCCGCTGCGCTGAAGGCGGGCTGGCGATGCCCCGGAACGGGATAGTAGATGGCGCTCGCGATTCCGCTGGCGGCCAGCTTCTCGCGCAGGACATCCCGCTTCCCGCTGCGCACCGTGAACTGGTGATAGACATGGGCACCCCGCCCATGTTCCGCCGGCAGGCCCACCGGCCCCCCCGAGAGCTCCCGGCGGTAGAGCGCCGCGTGCTCCCGCCGCCGCGCGTTCCACCGGTCCAGGGACTTCAGTTTCACTCTCAGGAGGGCCGCCTGCAGCTCGTCGAGCCGGCTGTTGTAGCCGACGATCTCGTGCCGGTAGGTTTCGCGGCTGCCGTGATGGCGCAACATGCGCACGGTCTGGGCGAGCTTCGCATCGTTAGTGGTCACCATGCCGGCGTCGCCGTAGGCGCCGAGGTTCTTGGTCGGATAGAAGGAAAAACAGCCCAGCGCGCCCCAGGCGCCCGCGCGCCGGCCGTCGAAATCCGCCCCGATTGCCTGGGCGCAGTCCTCGATCAGCACGAGGTTCCGCCGCTCGCAGAGGGACTTCAGCGCGCCAAGGTCGGCGCATTGCCCGTACAGGTGCACCGCGATGATGGCCCGCGTCGCGGGTGTCAGCACGGCCTCCACAGACGCCGGGTCCAGGTTGTACGTCGCTGGATCGATGTCCGCAAAGACCACGCGTGCGCCGACGTACGCTGCGGCTTCGGCGGTCGCGATGAAGGTGAACGAAGGCGTGATCACTTCGTCCCCCGGCGCGATGCCCGCAGCGCGCACCGCGAGGTGCAAGGCGTCGGTGCCGTTGGCAACCGCCACGGCGTGGGCAACGCCGAGATAGGCCGCAACCTCCTTCTCCAGGGCCTCTCCTTCCGCTCCCAATATGAAGCGCCCCGAGGCAACCACCCTTTTCAGGGCCGCGGAAAGCTCGTCGCCGATCTCCCGGTACTCGGCGCCCAGGTCGAGCAGCGGCACGTTCATGCCCGTCCCCCCTGCTCGAGCCCGCGCAGCCGCGTGAGCCGCTCCGTGATGCGCTGGTTCACCTCGAGCGCCAGCGCCAGCGCGCGCCGCCCCTCTGCGCCAGAGACAATAGCGCCGTCCTCGCCTCGCACGGCCGAGACGAAAGACCCGACCTCGGTGTTCAGCGCATCGGCCCCGGGAAACGTGCGCTCCTCGACCGTGATCGCTGCGCCGTCGGTGCGGCGCGCCTCCCGCAGGCTCGCGGCGTGCAGGTCCGCCGATGCGTAGCCGTTGCGGCCGAACGCCCGCAGCTTGCGCACCGGCACCTGGCTCACGCGGCTCGCGGAGAGGCTCGCCACCGCCCCGTCGGCGAACTCGATATGCGCGGTCGCGATGTCGATCGAATCCGTGATCACCTTGAAGCCGCACGCGATGACCATAGAGACTTCGGCGCGCGCCAGCGCCAGCGCCAGATCGATGTCGTGGATCATGAGATCGAGCACGACGTCGATATCGGTGACGCGCGGCTGGAACTCGGCCAGCCGCTCCGATTCGATGAAGAAAGGCCGTGCCAGCGCGTCGCGCATGGCCATGAAGGCGGGGTTGTAGCGCTCGACATGGCCGACGGCCAGCCGCAGGCGGCGTTCCCTCGCGAGCGCAATCAGGGCGTCGGCTTCCTCGACGGTGCGGGTTATCGGCTTCTCCACCAGCACGTGCACGCCCGCCTCGAGACAAGCGCTCGCCACCTGGCAATGGAGCTCGGTCGGGACCGCGACCGAGACCAGGTCCACGGCGGACAGCAGCTCCCGGAAATCGCGCACGGCGCGACAGCCGTGCCGCGCGGCGACTTCCCGCGCAGTCGACTCCGCCGGATCGGCTACCGCGACCAATTCGACGTCCGCCCGCGCCGCGTACTTGGCGGCGTGGTAGCGGCCGAGGCGGCCCACGCCGATGACCGCGGCGCGCAGCTTCTTCATGGCCAACCTGTCTCTCCCCCTGGCATCGTCCGCGACTTTCAATAGTAGCGCGCTTCGCCCGGCGGCCGGGTCTTGAAGCGCTTGTGCAGCCAGAGATACTGCTCCGGCATCTCGAGCACGCGCTCCTCGATGAAGGCGTTCATGCGCCGGACGTCGCGCTCGAGGTCGTCGGTCGGAAAGTCCCGCCACGCCGGGTAGAACTGCAGCACGTAGCCCTGCGTGCCCGGCAACTGGCGCGTGACGGCCGGCACGACGACGGCGCCGGCCATCCGCGCAATCCGAGAGAGCCCGGTGATGGTCGCCGCCTGGACGCCGAAAAACGGCACGAAAATCGAGTCGCGGCCGCCGAAGTCCATGTCGGGCAGGTAGTAGAACGGCACCCCCCGGCGCAGCGACTTCACCAGCGATCGCAGGCCCGTGTGGCGCGAAAAGAGCTCGGGCACCACGAACCGGGTCCGTCCCTCGTAGAGCACGGCGTCGAACACCGGATCCTTCTGGCGGCTGTAGACCGACGACCCGCGATACTCGGTCGCGATCCGCACTCCTCCCATGTCGAGCCCGATGAAATGGGGTGCGAGCCAGATCACCGGGCGGTCGCGGACCACCAGCCAGTGTTCCAGGCCTTCGATGCGCACGAGCCGCTGCACTCTCGCCTTCGACGACCACCACAGGATGCCGTGCTCCAGCGTGGCGCGGCCGAGCGCCTGGAAATGGCTGCGCGCCACGCGCCGCCGCTGGGTCTCGCTCCACTGCGGGAAGCACAGGCCCAGATTGGTGAGGGTCACGCGCCTGCGCTCGCCGACCAGGGCATAGCCCAGCAAGCCGGCCGCCCGCCCCAGCGGCGCCAGCAGCGCGAGGGGCAGGAAACGCAGCAGCCAGACGAGCACAAGAGCGAGGCGGGTCAACACGCCCTCCGAGGGATGAGGGATGAGGGATGAGGGATGAGGGGAAAGCGCGAAGCACATGTTGCTTCCGCGGACTTTACCCGCATCTCTCCGCCCTCATCCCGCAGCCCACAAGGTATTTCCTCCGCCCTCATCCCTCCGCCCTCATCCCTGATGCTGGCGGCGCCTCCACGCCGCGCGGCACCTTGTAGCGGTAATAGCTCCACAAGTACTGCTCGGGGCAGCGGCGGATCTCGGCCTCGATCGCCCGGTTGAGCGCGGCCTCGTCGCCGAGACTGCGCGCGGGCAGCTCCTGGAACCGCACGCGGTAGCCGCGCCCCCCGGGCAACCGCCGGGCGATGACCATCATCACGGGCGCGCCGGTCTTCTCGTGCAGCCGCCGCAGCAGCGTCATGGTGTAGGCCGGCCGCCCGAAGAAATCCGCCCACACGCCCTCGCCGGCGCGGGGCGCCTGGTCCGGGAGCACGCCCACCGCCTCGCCGCGGCCGAGCGCCTTGTAGAGCATGCGCACGCCCCGCAGGTTCGCGGGCGCCAGCACCGCCTTCCAGCGGCCGCGCCCCGCGAGCATCAGCGGCTCGAGCCACGCCAGCCGGGGCGGGCGGTACAGCGAAGTGATGGGCAAGCGCTGCGCCATGAACAAGCCGACCATCTCGAAGCACCCCAGGTGGGGCGTGACGATGATGAGGCCCTTGCCGCGCGCGTGCGCCGCCCGGGCCACGTCCCATCCCTCGATCTCGGCGGCCAGCCCCGTTACCTTCCTGTCGCTGCCGAACCATACCGCCAGTAATTCGGTCATGCCCTTGCCGGTCTCGGCGATCGCAGCGCGCAGCAACGCGTCACGCTGCGCTGCGTCGCTTTGCACGCCGCTCGCGCGGAGATTGTCGCGCAGCCGCGTTGCGTACCTCGGGCTCGTCCAGTACACCAGCCAGCCGAGCGCCGCGCCCGCGCGGTGGAGCAACGACAACGGCATCCGACCGAGCAGCCGGAACAGCGCAACGAGCATGAATTTTCTTTGTAAAGCGAGGCTTATCTGCTATTCTATGCGCCTTTTTCCGCCGGTAGAAATGAATAAATGAGCGATTTCCTGTTCACCTCGGAGTCCGTTTCCGAAGGCCATCCCGACAAGGTCGCCGACCAGATCTCCGATGCCGTGCTCGACGCCGTGCTGGCGCAGGACAAGCGCGGGCGCGTGGCCGCCGAGACGCTGTGCGCGACCGGCCTCGTGGTGATGGCGGGGCAGATCACCACCACGGCCAACGTCAACTACGCCGAGATCGCCCGTGACGTGATCAAGCGTATCGGCTACGACGACTCCGCCAGCGGCTTCGATTACCGTTCATGCGCCGTGCTGACCGCGTACGACCGCCAGTCGGCTGACATCGCGCAGGGCGTAGACGAAGGCAAAGGCCTGGACCTCGACCAGGGCGCCGGCGACCAGGGCCTGATGTACGGCTTTGCCTGCGACGAGACGCCGCAGTTGATGCCCATGCCGATCTATTACGCGCACCGCCTGATGGAGCGCCACAGCGAGCTCAGGCGCGACGGGCGCCTGCCGTGGCTCAGGCCCGACGCCAAGTCGCAGGTGTCGGTGCGCTACGTGGACGGCAAGCCGCATCACATCGATACCGTGGTGATTTCCACCCAGCACGCGGCGGACATCTCGCACGAGCCCCTGACGGAAGGCGTGATCGAGGAGATCGTGAAGCCGGTGCTGCCGAAGAACATGGTCACCAAGCAGACGCGGTTCCTCATCAATCCCACCGGGCGCTTCGTGATCGGCGGGCCGCTAGGCGACACCGGCCTGACCGGGCGCAAGATCATCGTGGACACCTACGGCGGCTACTCGCGCCACGGCGGAGGGGCATTCTCGGGCAAGGACCCGTCCAAGGTGGACCGGTCGGCGGCGTACGCGGCGCGGCACGTCGCCAAGAATATCGTCGCGGCCGGGCTCGCGACCAAATGCGAGCTGCAGGTGGCCTACGCCATCGGCGTCGCGCGCCCGGTGAGCGTGCTGGTCGAGACCTTCGGCACCGGCAAGATCGCGGACGACAGGATCGCGAAGCTGGTGGAGAAGCATTTCGACCTGCGGCCCAAGGGCATCATCCAGGCGCTCGACCTGCTGCGGCCGATCTATTTCAAGACCGCCGCCTACGGGCACTTCGGACGCGACGAGCCGGAGTTCTCCTGGGAGAGCACGAACAAGGCGGCCGCGCTCAAGGCGGACGCGAAGGCCTGAGCAGGGTGGGCAGGAGCCCGCCAGGCGCGTATAATCCGACCAGCTGAGGAGCGTTGCGACCGGGAAGGCCCCGGCCAGGCTCAGCGAAAATCAACGGCGCTCGCATCGGAGACGATGCGGGCGTTTTGCTTTTGTGGAGCCGAAATGAAACAGACACGATCCGATTACC
>JBIOVQ010000298.1:0-17605 GCA_044867805.1 Burkholderiales bacterium
TTAGTCTAGGTAACCGCATCCTTGTTTCTTCGTCACTGGCTTTCTTGCGGATGTCGTCCTACCCGACTTCCGCCACTTCAAAATGCATCCCGTCACGGCGCTTGGAGAAATGGCCGCCCCAGTAGAAGCCGTGGTCGTGCGCGATGCGCACGAGGTCGTACACGCACCCCGGCTTCCCGGGAAACGCGGTTCTACCCCTAGGGGATTGAGCGCAGCGTTGATGTCGAAGGCCGATCCGAAAGCGTGATTCGACAGCACCGTCGTGCTGCCGCGGATGAAACGGGCAACGAAGGATCCGTCCCACGTGATCACCCGGTCGAGCACGCGGGCTTTGCTCCAGGCCTTGAACAGGTCTTGCAGCTGCTTCGCCGCCAACCGGTGGAACCTGACCGTTCCGCTCGCCGGGGCCCCCTTCTTTCCCGCGAGCTGCGGAATCGGGACCTTGACGATGTTCTGGGCTTCCCAGCCGCCGGTGATTCGAATCGCCTCGGCATTGTCCGGCTGTGGGGCTGGCACGAAAGAGAACCTGCCGAATATCTGCTGGCGGGCCGCCGTGCCAACGAGCGGCCTGAACCGGGGCTCCCTGGGAAAGCCGCTGCCCTTTTCGCCGACGAAATCGATCAGCTCGAAACCCAGCGTCATCGCCTTGCCGAGGGTCTCGTTCCCGACCTTGCCATCCGGATCGAGCTCGTGCTTCCTCTGGAACGCGATGGTCGCAGCGCGCGTCTGCGGACCGAACTTGCCGTTCGGGGTGAGCCGGGCCAGGCGCTGTCCTACCAGGAATACCTGCCACTTCCTGACGTCGCCGCCTTCGATTCCGGGCTTGAGCACGCGCATGGTTGTTTGCCGGAGTTCCACCGTGGGCAAGCTATACCGCCTTCAGGGCGACCCCCACGGCGTCCTGCAGCACTTTCAGGGCCGCGTTGGCCGCCTTCTGCGCCGCGACCTTGCCCTTGACCTTGCAGACCAGCAACGCGGCCTTCAGGGCCTCGCGTTCATCCGCGATCTGCGATTTCATGTCGGCGGCGGTGATTTCGCCGGCGATGCGCGCATCGGCGATCAACTTGAGGGCTTCCTTCTCGTCCTGGAGCGCTTTGTCGAGGCAGTCCCTGATTTTCGGCCCCTCCCCCGCGAGCACGGCCACGGCCGCGTTGCCCATATCCTTGATCGTGGCGTCAATATCGAAACTCATGGCGGGTGCCTCCGGTTACGACGATGCCGGGCTACTTGCTGTCCTTTTCCGCGTCCCGGTCCCCCGGATCGAGCTTCTTCGCGGCCTCGGCATCGGCCGCGGAAGAGAACAGGCGCTCGAACCTGCCCCGGTCGAGCTTCGCGTTGCCGCTGGAGTAGATATTCCTGTCGCGATGGGCCTGCTTGTACTTGACCCACAGGCCCAGGATGATCCGGGAGATTTCCGTTGACTCCTGGTTGAGCGGCCGCGACTTGTTGCGCATGTACAACGAGCGGAGATCGGTCTCGATCTCGACGTACTTCTCCGAGTACTTCGCGTAGGGGCGGTCCTTGTCCGGCGCCTCGAGCAGAGTGCCGTAGAAATGGTCCACCTTCTTCCCGACCCTGAGGATCTCCTCGTAGGTGGTCGCGTCGTAATCCGCAACCAGCTGGATGGAGCAGGCGGAGAGCCCGAGGCAGGCAAGCGCCGCCAGAAGAATGGCGAAGCCGCGCCTCGGTGCGGCAAGCGCGTGAGCCCCCTGCATAGGTTCCTCCTCCCCCTGTCCCGCACTTTGCCGGATTGCCGGCGCCGGCGCTGTCAGGCAGAGCCTACAATTGCTGTCAGAGTTTTCCTGACAGCCCGCGAACAACTTAGGACTGCCGCATGGCGCTGTCAACGCCGCCGGGGTTGAAATCGCAGGATTTTTCTTGATGCGCCGCAAGAGGCCGAGCGCGGCGCGCCAAAATCTAACATTTTGTTAGGTTTGAGCCGGTTCGCGTCACCCAGCGGCGTCCGCCGGTGCTCCGCTAATGCCGTGAGGCAGTGACGCAGTGACGCAGTGACGCAGTGACGGGACTTCCGGCGAAGCCGGGAGTTCTTTTCGCCATTCGCCGTCCGCCATCCGCCTTCAGAGGCGGAGCCACAACCAGCCCGCGGCAATCGCGAGGGTGACGAGCGTCACCGGCACGCCCACGCGGGCGTGCTCCTTCCAGCCGATCACGATGCCGTGGCGCTGCGCCGCGCCGACGACGATGATGTTGGCGATGCTGCCGACGATGAGGAGGTTGCCGGCGAGCGTGCTGGAGAGCGCCAGCACCGGCCCGGCGATGCCGTGGGTCGCGGCGGGCAGCAGCAGCATCACCGCCGGCACGTTGGACACGACGTTCGACAGCACGAACGCCGCCGCGAAGAGCGGGCCGGGATGCGCCAGGTCCACGCCCGCGGCCGCGAGGTCGCGGATCGTGTCCTGCGGCAGCCCCGTCTTCGCCAGCCCGTGGTTCACCACGAACAGCCCGATGAACAGCACCAGCAGCTGCCAGTCCACCAGCCCCAGCATCTTGTAGGAATGCAGCTTGCGGCTGGTCATCAGCAGCCCTGCCGCGATCAAGGCCACGACCTCGCGCGGCAGCGGCGCGAACAGGAACAGGACGAACACCACGGCGGCGATGGCGACACCCTTCGCGCTTTGCCAGCGGTCGAACGGCGGCGGCGCTTCGCCGGGAGGATGCTGGCCGGCGGGCGCCGCGCCCGGCGCGAGCTCCCAGCGGCCGCGCTCCTGCCAGGCGATGACGGCCCAGGTAGCGACGAGCCCCAGCGCGACCGGGATGGCTACCGCGCAGATGTAGTCGAGGAAGGGCAGCCGCAGCGTCTCCCCGATCAGCATGTTCTGCGGATTGCCGATGAGCGTCGCCGCCGACCCGACGTTCGCCGCGCAGGCGAGCGCGAGCAGGAACGGTACCGGGTTGAGGCGCCGCGCGAGGCACACGTCCACCAGCACCGGCGCGACCGCCAGGCAGATGATGTCGTTGCTGAAGACGGCCGAAAGCGCCGCGATCACCGCGATCAGGGCGGCGAGCAGGCCCGCCGGCGGCAGCGGCAGCGCCCCCAGGCGCCACGTGATCCAGGTATAGAAGCCGCCCAGGCGCAACTGCGCCGAGATCACCATGAACGCGAACAGCAGGATCAGGGTCGGCGCGTGGATCGCGCCCCACGCCTCTTCCAGGCTGAGGGCTCCGATGGACACCAGGGCGATCGCGCCGAGCAGCGCGACGCCGGTGCGGTCGAGCTGCAGGAAAGGCAGCCCGCCGAGGATCATCCCGAGATAGACGACGAAGAACACCGCCAGGATGGCGGCTTCAACTACCATTTTTCGATCTTGGAAGCGTGACGACTGACGACTGACGGCTGACGACCCGGTGCGAGCCCGGGGTCATCCTTCATCCCTCATCCTTTGCCCTTCGTCCGCCGGGCGAAGAGCTGGCCCCACTTCTTCTCCCAGTCATTGCCGAGGAAGTCCAGCACGCGCCCGTCCGGCTCGTGGAAGCGGTTCGGCATCTGGAACATCGCGATGGCGAGGCACCCCTCGGGCCCGGCCCAGGCCTCGTGGCGGCTGCCGGCCGGGCGCCAGACGAAATCGCCGGCCTTGCACGCGCCCTCGCCGCAATGAAGCGTGCCTTGAAGCACGTAGGTCTGCTCGATCAGCACGTGCTCGTGGTCCGGCAGCCTCGCGCCCGGGGTCATTTTAGTCAGCACGGTCAGCAGCCCGGTTTGCGCGTCCGCCAGCAATGCCTTCGTCTCCACGCCCGGATGGCGCGTCTTGTGCCACGGCAGCGCCGCCACGCTCACGAAGCGCGACGCCAGATCCTCGCTCTTCGGTGCTTCCCGCTTGGTCGCCCGGATTTTCATAATCCCCTCATCGCTCGTCAGCCGTCAGCAAGAAACCCCGTTTCAGAAGGCACTGTCAACTGGCGGCTGGCATCTGGCGGCTGGCGGCTTGTTATCGCTCTTCGAGCCCCGCCTCGCGCACCACCTTCGTCCATTTCTCCGTCTCGGCCCTGACGTGCGCGACGAACTGCTCGGGAGTGGACGGCGCCACGTCCACGGCCTGGTCCTCGAGGCGCTTGCGTACCACCGGGTCGTTGAGGATCCGATGGAGGTCGGCGGTGAGCTTGGCGACGACGGGCTGCGGCACTTTCGACTGCGTGCAGATGCCGTACCAGCCGCTGACGTCGTAGCCGGGCACGCCCGCCTCGGCGAACGTGGGCACGTCGGGCGCGTACTTGCTGCGTTTCGCCGCCGTCACCCCGAGCGCCCGCACCCTGCCGGCCTTGACCGCGGCGAGCAGCGAGCCCGAAAGGTTGCCCACCGAGGATTCGATGTGCCCGCTCATCACGTCGGAAAGCGCCAGCGCGGCGCCCTTGTAGGGGACGTGCACGATGTCTATGCGCGCCATGGTCTTCAGCAGCTCGATGGAAAGGTGGGGCGAGGCGCCGACCCCCGACGATCCGAAATTGACCCGGCCGGGGCGCGCCTTGGCGAAGGCGAGGAACTCGCGCAGCGTCTTCGTCGGCATCGAGGGATGCACCATGAACACGTTCGTGACCGAGCCGATCATCGAGGGGAAAGCGAAATCGTTGATGTGGTCGTAGGGCAGCTTCCTCGAGCGCGCGGGGGTGATCGCGTGCGACGCGATCTGGCACAGCATCAGGGTGTAGCCGTCGGGCGGCGCCTTCGCGGTGAACTCGGTCGCCACGCTCCCGGCGGCGCCGGGACGGTTCTCGATGAATACGTTGGTGCCCCACAGGTCGGACAGACCCTGGGCTACGATGCGGGCGGCGGTGTCCACGCCGCCGCCCGGCGCGAAGCCGACCATGATGCGCACCGGCTTTGCCGGGTAGCCCTGCGCGCTCGCAGTTGCCGAGAACAGTGCGAGCGCAGCTACGAGCTGCAAGCCGCAAGCTGCAAGCGACAACCTGCCCGGCGCTCTGAAAACTGAAACATTTGAAGCCTGAAGCTTGGAGCTTGGAGCTTGAAGCTCGAAGCCGGGAGTTCGCTTCCGATGACTGAAGGCTGTCACCTGTGCCCCCGCAGCATCACTGTTTGAGGTCATTCGCGGCCTCGGCGATGAGCCGGTCGAGCGACTCCGGCACGCGGATGACGCGTCCGGGCACGCTCGGGGCATGCGCCTGCAGCCAGTAGCTGTGAGTGGGATGGCCGCCGCCCGCCACGACGAGCACGATGTTGTCGGGCTTGGCGCAGATCGGCCACGGGTCGAGGTTGATGCTGGCGCGCGTCACCGGGTTGGCGTCGATCTCGATCCACGCCGGCGCGCCGGCGCGGCGCAGCTGCTCCATCGGGATCTTCGAGTTTTTCCACAGGAACTCGCGGATGGAGTCCTGGGTCCAGCCAACCTCCGCCATGCGGCGCGCCACGATGGGGGCGAGCATCATCATCCCCGGCGTGCCGCTCTCCCAGCCGTGCAGCACCGCGAGGTTGGGGGCGCGCATGAAATCCGCCATGCGCCACATGCCGTTCAACGCGTCCTCCTCCTGCGTTTCCTTCTTCGCGCCGCGGCGCCGGATGTTGGCCACCCCGGTCGCGAACACGACCGAGACCGCGTTCGTCCCCCGCGCGTAGCCGTGGCGCTGCTCTGCGTGCGTCTTCCACCCCGGCGGCAGCCCGTCCTCGTCCTCGGCGAATACCGCGTTGGTGTAGCGCATGGCGCCGAATATCGCCATGGTGCCCACGCCCGGCAGCGCGCCGCCCACGTTCTGCTGGATCAGGCGCAGCGCCCGCCCGATGCTGGCGCCGGCGGGATGCTGCGGATCGGGGCCGAGGCAGCCGAAACCCGAGTTGAGGCGGATCTGCTTCGCGATCGGCCCGTTGACGACGACTGCCGGGAACGGCGCGCCCGAGGTGGCCTGCAGCTGATCGAATCCCTCCGCTTCGAGACACGCCTCCACGGCGGCGATGAGCACCGGCAGGTACTCGGGGCGGCCGCCCGCCATCGCCAGCGCAACAGCGCATAGCTCGACCGTGATGACGCCGCCGCGCGGCGGAAATTTTCCGAGCACGTGAGCGCGCGGCAGCACGGCCCCGCGCAGGATCCAGTCCACGCGCTCCTTCGTCGCCGGCCACAGCGGCAGGCCGTCGCCCCATTGCCTGCCGAGAAGCAGGTTGTTCGCCTTGACCAGTGCGTCCTCGTAGCTCGCACCCTCCACGGAGAGCATCTTCGCCGCGCCCTCCGCCCGCGCGAAATTCGACTTCCAGCCGGTCAAGCCGTCGTAGAACTCGCGCCGGCGCTCCTTGAGCGCCGCGAGATCGGCCCCGGGCAGGAACATCGGGATCGGGAAAGTGACCATGGCCGCGTCGGGCGCGAGCCCGAGGCCGGACACGGCGTTCTTCATCACCCCGACGAAATCCGTCCGCGTCACCGTGACGGTCGGGATGCCCAGCGTTTCTATCCTAGCGGCTGCACGGCCGCATGCTGTGGCGCACGCCCCTCAAGCCGCGTTGCCGATGATGACGGCATCGACCCCGCTGTTCTTCACCTGCTTCGCGGTCTCTTCATTCCCGATCAGCTGGTTGCCCTGGGGGTAGGCGTCGATGGGCAGCACGGTGATGCCAGGGAAATCCTGCTCGAGCATCTCCTTCAGCATCGGCAGCATGCGGTAGGCCTGCCACTGCTCGTTGCTGACGAAGCCGATGCGCTTGCCTTCCAGCGACCTGAGGCGCGGCGCGAACGGCTGCGTCACCTCGAGCGCGCCGGACGGATCGTAGAACTCCATCTTTACCATGTTTTCACTCCTTGAAATTGAGTGCTGAGTGCCGAGTTCTGAGTGCTGAGTATTCTAGAGCCGTCAGCCGTCAGCCAGTAAGGAAAACCTCTTTACAGAATACTGTCAACTGGCGGCTGGCAGCTGGCGGCTTTCAACGGTCCGTGCGCGCCATCGCGTCCACCTTGCGCTTCAAGCGCTCGCCGTCGGCTACGAACGCCTCGGGCGTGACTCCCGGCACCATCAGGAACACCGGGGGCTTCAGGGTCCCGTCGTAGCGCTGCATCCCTTCCCGCTGCCATTCGCTCGCCTGGTCGAGGCCGGCGACGCCCCCAAAAACCAAAACCATGGTGAGGACCGCGGCGATGCCCAGCCTCCTGCGCGAGGCGCGGCTGTTCAACCGCAGCTGGCGGTAGAGCATGTACGCCAGGATCGCGCCCGCGGCGACAAAGCCTAGGGGGCCTGCCCAGCCCGCGTGGAACGCGAACGAGAGGTAGTCCACGAGCGTATCGCTGAGCGTGAAAGCGATGAGGGCGGCGCAGACGACGAAGCCATGCGCCGAGAAGTTCGCGCGGCCGCCGACCGCCCTCCCCACCAGCGCCCAGATGGAAACCCATATCGCCACCGAAATCGCCATGCTGATCGCGGGGAACACGATCTCCGTCCGCTGTTCCGGCTGGATGGTGGTGATCCAGGCGCTCCACAGGACCAGGGCGAGCAGCACCGCGGCGGCGACTGCGAACGAGACCGGCCGGCGGTAGAGCGCGGTCGCGCGCAGCTTCAGCTCGGGGCCGACCGCGTACGATGGCGCCCGGACGCGGATCTGGGTCTGGCCGAGACGGACCACGTCGTCGGGCCCCACTTCCGCCGAGCCGACGCGGCTCGACGAGGGCGGCAGGCAGATGCCGTTGACCGACTGGAGGTCCGACACCCTGAATCGCCCGTTTTCCAGCGCCTCGATCTCGATGTGCCGCGGCGCGATGAACGGATCATCGAGGATGATATCCGCGTCGTAGCCGCGCCCCGCCCGCGCCGGCCAGCGATAGACGGGGTGGCGCGCCAGCACGTCGTCGTGCCGGCCCAGGACCTCGACGAAGGCTAGTGCAGTTCCAACTTGTTGATTCGAATCCACGTCAGCCGCGCGTTAGAGTTTGGCTCAAAGAATCAAGAACGAGATTAACCACGGATAAACACGATGAACACGGATTTGAAAGATTGAAGCAATAGACAGGATTCACAGGATTGACAAGATTCAAACAACATATTCTCGATTTAATCCTGTAAATTTTGTAAATCCTGTCCATTGTTCTTGGTTCTTATCTGTGTGTATCTGTGTTCACCTGTGGTTGCGTCAAAGCTCTTAGTGGTTCCACCGGATCGCGTCCAGGTAGCGCTTCGAGAACTCGGTTGCCGCGGCAAACGAGACGCCTTCCATCTCGAGCACCGATTGCAGGGCGATCGCCAGGTCGCCGAGGGTTGCCAGCTTCACCATCACGTCGTACAGCCCCTCGAAGCGCTTGTAGCGGCGGACGCACATCACCATCTTCGCGCGGGTGCCCTCGAGCGCGACGATCTGGTCGTCGCAGGCGTAGCGGGTATGGTGCTTGCGGTCGAAGTCCCCGCCCCTGCCGGTGTCGAAGCGGCTCTCATGGAGGTGCGCAAAACGCAGCGCGCCGAGGCCGGAGGCGCGCAGAATATTGTGGCGGTACGAGACCATCCCCGTCTGCAGCCGCCGGTCGATGTAGAGGGTGGAATAGGTGTAGCAGTAGTAGGCGTCCGCGGTGTAGGGACGGCTGGGCTCCCGATCCGTGCCGGCACCGCACTGCATGAATGCGCCCGCCTTCGCCGGGAGCGTGAACTCGCCGAGCCGCTGCACGGGAAGCGCATTCTTCAGCAGCGCGCCCATGATCTCGGCCTGGTGCGCGGTGAGCTGCGCGCCCACCTCTTTCCGGAAGTCCGGGTCGCGCTGCCCTGCCGTCGCGGCGCGCGCCAGCAGGCGCCGGGCGAACTTCGCCGGCACCAGGAAGCTCACGAGCTGGCCCTGGCGATGGATCGCCACGTTGACACCGAATACGCGGCCGCCGCTGTCCACCACCGGCCCGCCGCTCATGCCCGGATTGATGGCGCCGGTAAAGTGGATGCGCTCGTAGTACTGCTCCTCGGACCTGCCGTTGTAGATGCCCTCGACCACGGTGAGCCCCTGGTTCAGGGGATAGCCGAGCGAGAAGCCCTTGTCGCCTTTCTGGAGCGAGGCGTCGCGGAACTCCAGCGTCGGCGTGTTGCCCGCATCGCCCTTCACGACCGCGAGGTCATGGACGACGTCCACGGCGACGATCTCGAGCGAGCCGCGGCGCCCGCCGGGCAGCACGAACTCCAGCTGATAGGTGTCGGGCTCGAGCGCCTTGTCCGCGACGACGTGGTAATTGGTCAATATCAGCCCGCCGCCGACCACGAAGCCGGTGCCGGTGGCGGCGTGCGTGTCGCTGGTCCCGAGCAGCAACCGGATCTGCGCCACGCTGTCGCGCGTCTTCTCGTAAAGGGAGCGTGCCTGCGGGGACACCTCGGTTTCGGCGGCGGGTTGCGCCGGCTGCTGGGCTGCGGCCGTCGCAGCGAGCGCCGCGGCAGCGGCGAGCGCGGCCACGCGGAACGGGCGCCTGGCCGCGCCGGAGCGGATTACGCGGTGGAGCATCTTCAACCCTCGCTGAGCGGGATCGGGGTCGTTCTTATGGTGCCGACAGCTTACGCCGTCCCGCCCGCCCGGTGAAGCGCGGGCGGGAGTTGTCAGCCGTCAGCCGCCAGACGTCAGCCGCCAGTCACTGCTTCCGTATTGCCGTCCTGCTTCGCGTGCGCGCTTTCGGGACCTGCAGTACGACTTCTGACAGCTGGCGTCTGGCGTCTGGCTACTCGGCCTTCATCCCCCTCTCCCTGATCACCCTCCCCCATTTCTTGTGTTCCCTTTGAAGATGCGCCGAGAATTCCTCGGGCGTGCTGGCGATGATTTCCAGGCCGCGCTCATCGAAGCGCTTCACCTGGTCCGGTGCGGCCATCGTTTTCCTGAGCCGATCGTTGAGCAGGGCGACGACCGCTCTCGGCGTGCCTTTGGGAGCCCATATGCCGTGCCATGCGGTGAATTCGTAGCCCGGCAGGCCGGCCTCCGCGATGGTGGGTATCTCGGGCATGGCGGGAACGCGTTTCGCGCCGCTCACCCCCAGCGCGCGGAGCCTCCCGGCCTTCACCAGGGCCGATGTTTCCGAGAAATTCGTGAACGCGATTCCGACCTCGCCGCTGACCGTCGCTATCAAGCCCGGGCCGCCGCCCTTGAAGTGCACCGCCACGATGTTCACTTTCCCCAGCAGGTTGAACAGCTCGCCGGCGATGTGGGGATTGGTCGCCGGCCCCGCGGACGCATAGTTCAGCTCGCCTGGCCGCGACTTCGCCATCGCCAGCAGCTCCCGCACCGAGCGCACCGGCAGCGAAGGGTGCACGGCCAGAAGCGTTTGCGACCACGAGACCAGCATGACCGACGCGAAATCGTTGAGCGGGTCGTAGGGCAGCTTGCTGTAGAGGAACGCATTCGTCACGAACGGGGTGGTATTGATCAGCAGGGTATAGCCGTCCGGCGCCGCCCGCGCCACCAGCTCGGTGCCGATGTTGCCCGAGGCCCCGCTGCGGTTCTCCACGACGACTTGCTGGCCCAGGTTCCCGGAGAGCCCGGCAGCCACCAGCCGCGCGACCAGGTCCACGCTCCCGCCTGGAGGAAAGGGCGAGATCATGCGCACCGGACGGGCCGGGTAGTCTTGGGCAATCGCGTGCGCCGAGGACAGCGCGATACAGAGACCGAGAGCCGCTAGACGCCCGATGCCAGACGCCAGCGGGTTGCTGGTGACGACTGACGGCTGACGACTGACGACTGACCGCTCAGTTCCCGTCACTTGTCACTCGTCACTTTTTCCTGTTTCGCCGGGCGCGTCTCCACCAGCTCGAGGATGTCCCAGTCGCCGTGGAAGTCGCACGGGTTCGCTATCCCGCATCTTCCCGGATCTATCCATTCGGACCTTCTCTCGATGCGCACCGCGCGCCTGAGCTCCGGCGCGTACCACTCGAACTCGATGATCTGGGTTTCCATCTGGTCGAAGTTGGAATCGCCGGGATAGACGAGGCGCCTGATCTTGACGACGTCGAACTCTCCCGCCGGCACGCGGATGCGCTCGGCCCGCAGCACCTTGCCGTCCACGCGTACGCTCCGCAACCTGGTCTCGCCGGCAACGCTCGCGTTGAGGCGCACGGACCAGGCCTGGCCCGGCTCGAGGGGGAACACGTAGACGGGATACGCCGTGGAGAACTTGTACGTCACTTTCGTGCCGTGGCTCTCCACCGGATGCTTCAGCCAATTTCCCTCCTTCGTGTAGCGCTTGGTGTGCGCCATGCCCGCCACGGGACTATCCGGCGTGGCCGTGACCGTCACGCCGCTCGGATCGACCTTGTCCACGCGGTTCCGGATGTGCCCGCGCACCTCCTGGTTGTAGCCGTTCAGCAGGCGATAGACATGCACATCTCCCACGGAAGGCCCGGCCGACGCCATGCCCGGCGCGACCCAAAGCGCGATGATGGCGAGCGCCGAACAGATTCCACGGCCTGGAATCGTGCGGTTGGCGATCACTGAATTCCGCTTCTCATGTAAGTTACCCGTAAGTTTACTGCGCGGTGTTCCCCTGCGGAGCACGCGGCCAGCATACCGTAAACACTAGCGGGCGGAAGTTCTTCCCCCTCGAGTGATGAGTGACGGGTGACGAGTGACGGGTGTGCATCGAGGGGCGGAGCAGGAGTCCGCTTGCGGGTGCGGACCCCGGTGACGCGCATAGCCGCCGACGCATTGAATCCCAAATTCATGACGGCATGCCGGACGCTGCCGCGCTCGGGAAATCAAAACCGACCAATCTTGATCCTCGGGCCATCTTCTCTACCCGTCACCCGTCACTCGTCACTTGTCACTGTCGTTAAGCACCTCCCGCGCCGCGCGCAGACCGCTTTGCAGCGCCCCCGCCACCGTGGCGGGCTCGCCTTCGAAGTCGGTCGTCTCGCCGGCGAAATAGAGCGTCTTCGCGAGCGGCGCGGCGAGCGCCTCGCGCGCGCCATACCCGCCCACAGCGACGTAGCTGTAGGCGCCGCGCGCGTACGGGTCGCTCCGCCAGTCATGGACCCAGGCCGCCTGCAGCAGGTGCTCGATGCCGGACCGCCCGAATGCCATCTCCAGGCTCTTGACCGCCTGGCGCACGATCTCGCGCATCGGCTTGCCGCAGACCCGCGCGGCCTTCGGGCCGCCCGCCCATGCATTGAGCAGCGGCGCCCGCAGCGGCGCCGCTGTCCAGAGCGTCGGAAACGCCGCGGGCGGCACATGAAAGAACGTAACGTCGCGATAGCGCGCGCCGTCTGCTTCCTCCCAGAATGGGGTGCGAAAGAGCAGCGGCACTTTGACGACCGTGCCGGAGACGAGTCCTTTCAGAGCGCGCCGTTTCGACGCGAGCGCCGGCGAGAAGCGCACCGCGCCGCGCGCACGGGGCGCCGCCTGCAGCACGCCCAGCGGCAGCGTGACGATCGCGCGCGGCGCCGTCACGCGAAACGTTTCGCTCACTTTCGACTTTCGACTTTCGACTTCCGACTTCGAGGTCGTGCCCACGACCTCGACGTGGCCGCGCTTCCACCGCACCGCGCGCACGACGCTCCGCAGGCGCAGATCCACGTTGCCGCCGAGGGTCTTTGCCAGCGAGTCGATGAGAGCCCCGTAGCCGCCTGCCGGGCGGGAGTGCCCCGGGTGCCGCTCGCCCGGCCCCGCCCACTCCTCCGCCACCATGCGGGCGCTCAGGCGCCCGGGATCGGCGCCTTCGTAGCCCTGGGCGCGCATGCGCGCGAACGTCACGGCCTCGTCCGAAAGCCCATGGGGCACTGTCGCAAGAAACTTCTCGAAGGAGATGTCCTTCCGCGCCAGCGGCTTCGCGTGCCGTCGCAGGGCCCGCACGATCTCCTCGAAGACGCCCTCGCCCCTCGGCGCGAGCTTTCCGTCGCGGAACGCCCGGCGCACGATCGGTGCGTCCACCGATGCAATGCCGGCCTTGCGCATGAGCGCAAGAGTCGCCGGGGGCCTTCCGTGGATGAACTCGGCGCCGAGCTCGACCGGCGGCGGCAGCCCCGCTTCGTTCCTCGTCCAGACGCGCCCGCCGATGCGGTCGCGCGCTTCCAGCACGAGGACCCTGGCGCCCGACGGCGCCAGCTCCGCCGCCGCGGCAAGGCCGGCGGCGCCGGCGCCAATAATTACGACGTCGTAGACCAAGGGATCGGGAGAAAAGCGTGATTCGTGAATCGTGATTCGTGATTCGACGGACTCCCCTCCTGCCTGAGGAGGGGTGCTCGCGCAGCGAGCGGGGTGGTGGGTGCTCCTCGAGGAGGGGCAGCGCGCAGCGCCGGGGTGGTGGGAGAAGCCGCCGTATCAGTCACGCTCTATCAGTCACGCAGTATCAGTCACGCCTCATCCGGCTACAACGTAGCCGGATGGAGTCCCAAGCACCGTCGTCCGCTCCATGTGCCGGAGCCGGGTCTCGTCGAAATCGCCCAGCGCCTGGTGCATCGTGCAGCGGTTGTCCCAAGCCAGGATGTCGTCCTTGCGCCACTGGTGGCGGTAGATGAATTCCGGCCGGGTGGCGTGCGCGACCAGGTATTCGATGAGCGGCGCGCTTTCCTCCTCGGTCATGCCTTCGAAGCGCTTCACCTTCTCCCCGATGTAGAGCGCCTTGCGGCCGGTCTCGGGATGCACCCGCACCACGGGCTGCGCCACCGGCGGGTTGATGCGCTTCTGCTCCTCGGCGCGGGCGACGCCGGTGCCGTCGTTCGCGAGCTTGCGCGTGCCCGACAGGTGGATGCCGTGGAGATCGGCGACCAGCTTCTTCATGCCGTTCGACAGCGTCTCGTACGCCAGGTACATGTTGGCGAACAGGGTGTCGCCGCCCACCTCGGGGCACTCATGGCAGCGCAACAGCGAGCCGAGCGACGGCGCCGTCGTAAACGACATGTCGGAATGCCACTGCCGTCCCGTGTACTTCGTGTCCGAAGGCGAGCCGTCGGGCTTCGGCTCGTTCGTGACCATCAGGAGCTCGGGGTAGGCCTTGTGGCGGTCGCGCGGCAGCGCCTCGTGCCGGTCGAGCTCGCCGAAGCGCCGGCTGAACTCGATGTGCTGCTCGCGCGTGACGCGCTGGTTGCGGAACAGCAGGATGTTGTTGTCGAGGAAAGCGCGGTAGATCGCGCCGAACTGCTGCTCGCTCATCGGCTGCGCGACGTCGACATCGAGCACCTCCGCACCCAGCGCATACGACAGCTTCCGCAAGCTAATGGTCATCTCTCTTCCTCGATGAGTTGACAGTTGGCAGTTATCAGTTGGCAGTAACTGCAAGCTGCCCACTGCAAACTGCACACTCACTCAAGTTTGACTCCCGCCTCCTTCACCAGTCGTCCCCACAGCTTGTGGTCGGAGAGCACCAGGTCGGCGAAGGATTTGGCGGTGCCGCCGACCGGCTCGCACCCGAAATCGGCGAGCCGCTGCCTGCTTTTCGGGTCGTCGATGAGCGCCTGCATCTTGCCGTTGATGAAGTTTACGAGCTTCGGGCTCGTGCCGCGCGGCGCGAAAACGCCGAACCAGGTGGTCATCTGCCAGCCGGGAAGGCCCGCCTCGGCCGACGTAGGCACGTCGGGCAGGCCCGCCAGCCGCCGCGGGGACGACACCGCGAGCGCCTTGATCGCGCCGCCCGGCAGGTGCGGGCGGGCCGAGCCGAGCGTCACCATCAGCAGCTGCACGCGCCCTGCAATGAGGTCGGGCAGCGCCGGACCGATGCCTTTGTAGGGGACGTGCACCATCTGCAGGCCCGCCACGCGCATGAAGCGGTCGGCGGAAAGGTGCGGCGTGCTGCCGGAGCCCGCCGAGCCGTAATTGGTCCTGCCGGGGTTCGCTTTCGCATAGGCGATGAACTCGCGCAGGTCCCTGACCGGCAGCGAGCCCGGCACCACCAGCAGGTGCGGCGCCTCCGCCATGTTGAACACCGGCAGGAGATCGGTGACGGGATCGATCGGCAGGCGGTAGAGGTAGGGCGCGATGACGATGTTGCCGCCCGAAATCATGAGCAGCGTGTGGCCGTCGGGAGGAGACTTGGCCACCAGCTCGATCGCGACATTGCCGGTGGCGCCCGGCCGGTTGTCCACCACGACGTTCTGGCCGAGCACCGGCGCGAGCCCCGCCGCCGCCATGCGCGCGAGCAGGTCGGTCACGCCGCCGGGCGAGGTGCCGGCGACCATGCGGATCGGGCGGACCGGATAGTCCTGCGCCGGCGCGGGCATGGAAAGTGCCAGCGCAAAAAGCAATACTGAACCGCCAAGGCGCCAAGACGCCAGGGTGATTCCATTCCGCACTTTGCACTCTGCACTCATCATTGCTCGCTATGCTGCGCATTTAACACCCGGCTGGAAGAAAATAAAAGGCGGATCCCAAGTCGCCACGAGACCTGGCCTTCTGCTGTCGTTTGGCGCGATACTTCGGCGCGAAGTCAGCAGGCGATCGGGGAGGCACGGTGATCGAGTGGTTCAGGCGCTGGCTTGGCGCCGGCGCGGCGCGCATCAATTCCCGTAAAGCGCTCAAGCGGAGAGGCTACGCGGTGCCGCCGCTCGTCTTGCGCAAGGACGCGACCCTGCCCATCGTGGACTGGGATGCGATGGATGCGCATGCTCCGGCGAACGCGAAGCCCGCAGTGCTGGACGAATTCTGGACCGCAGCAGCGCGGGCATGGCTCGACGCGCTGCGCGCGGCGCTGGGGAAGGGATACTTGGTTCGCGAGTCGGAGCGCTTCCTGCTATTGAGCGCGCAGGACGAGCAGCGCGCGAAGGTCACGCTCGAGTACGTCGAACGGGCGCGCAAGCGCATCCTTTTCGTGCTGAACGGAGTCGCGAAGGAGAGCGAGGTCGGCAAGGTCTGCCTGCTCATCCTGGCGGATCACGACCGCTACTACCAGTACGTCTCCAACTACTACCCGCCCTCGGGCGAATTCTCGCTGTCCGGGGGGATGTTCCTGCAGCACGGTTACGGGCACTTCGTGTTCGTCGCCGATGACATGCTCGTCATGGAACCGACCATCGCGCACGAGCTGACTCACTGCCTGGTCCAGCACCTGCCGCTGCCCGCCTGGCTCAACGAGGGAATTGCCGTCAGCACGGAGCATCGCCTTTCTCCCTCGCGCGCCGCACCGCTCTACACGCCCGAGGAGATGCACCGGAAGCACCTCGCGTTCTGGAACAAGGCGACCATACAGGAATTCTGGTGTGGGAAATCCTGGCTGCGCCCCGACGACGCCAACATGCTGAGCTACGACCTCGCCACGCATTTCGTGTCCATGGCCGCGCAGGATTTCGACGTGTTTCGCGCGTTCGCCAACACAGCCGATTCCGCCGACAGCGGGGACGCCGCTGCGCGTAAGCACCTCGGCTATCCAGTCGGGCACCTCGCCGAGGCCGTGCTCGGCGAAGGCCCCTGGCAGCCCAAACCGGAGACTTGGAAGGACGGCGTGGAGCGCGGGCAGTTCGACTCGCGCCGCACGGTAACCTAGACCAGGGCCCTTTCGCCGCCGGCACCGGTTCGAGCGATGGGAATTTCCCGCCCTTCCCGGTTGTTAGCGGCTGGTCGAGACCGAGGGGGACAACATAAGAAAGGCGCAGTATCCCGTCGAAGTATTCCTTTTCAAGAGGAGAAGTAAATGAAGACCCGCATCACTGTTATTTCAATCGCAGCCGGCGCCGCGCTGGGACTCGTGTCCTGTGCCGACATGCCGGGGTCGAGTTCCGGCCCGATGACCTTTTTCATCACCAGCGTCGGTTCGGGCAACGGCGCCGACCTCGGCGGCCTGGCCGGCGCCGACAAGCACTGCCAGTCGCTCGCCCAGGCGGCCGGGGCCGGAGGAAAGACCTGGCGGGCCTACCTGAGCACCCAAGCCACCGGAGGGCTGGCCGACGCGAACGCGATCCACGCGCGCGACCGCATCGGCAAGGGTCCATGGCACAACGCGAAGGGCGTCATGATCGCGAGGAACGTCGAGGAGCTGCACTCGCCGCGCGCCAACGTGAACAAGGAGACGGCGCTGGACGAGCGGGGAAGGATGGTCAACGGTCGCACCGAGAAACCGAACAAGCACGACATCCTGACCGGCTCCCGAGAGGACGGCACGGCTTTCCCGCCCTCGCCTCCGTTCGGCGACATGACCTGCGGCAACTGGACGAAGAGCGGAGCCGATGGCGCGGTCATGACGGGTCATCACGACCGTTCGGGTCCCGTGAACCATGCGTGGGCGACCTCCTGGAACTCGGCGCACCAGTCGCGCGGCGGCTGCAGCCAGAAAGCGCTGCAGGGCACGGGCGGGGATGGGCTGATCTACTGCTTCGCGGCGAACTAGAAGCTCGGCGAAACCAAAAAGGGGCGCGGGTTCGCGCCCTTTTTTATTTCGCCGGCTTCGGTGATAAGTGACGAGTGACGAGGTTGCACCAGCTCCCCTCTTGCCTGAGGAGGGGATTTCTATTTATTGTTCCCTTCGCGGCCTTTGCGTCCTTGGCGACCCGTAGTACCGCCTTCCTTCGCGTCCTCCGCGTCCTTCGCGACCCGTCGTAAGTTACACTGGTCCCATCTACGGTTAGCAGGTCGACAAACGGAGGCTAAATTGAGTGGACGCAGCCAAACGGGTCACAATCAAATGCTGAAAAGAAGGCGACGGAGCCAATTGCGCAAGAAGCGCCTGATACAGGCAGCCAAACGGGCGGAGAACCAGAGAGTACAAGACTCCAAGACAAAACCCGCGGC
>JBIOVQ010000299.1:0-4996 GCA_044867805.1 Burkholderiales bacterium
GCGCGGAGCTGCGCGATGCGCGCGGCGCTCATGCCGAGCTCTCCGCTCAGCACCTCCTCCGTGTGCTGCCCGAGGAGCGGCGGCACGCGCCGTATCGCCGCCGGAGTCCCGCTCAGCCGGAACGGGATGCCCACCATCCTGAGGTCGCCGGCGGTCGGATGCCGGACGGAGCGCACCATGTCGCGCGCAAGCGTGTGCGGATCGTTGAGCGCTTCTCCCACGCTGTTGATAGGTCCGCACGGCACCCCCGCTGCGCGCAGTTTCTCGATCCAGGTCGAGGACTTTCCCCCCTCGAGAGCCTGCGCGATGGCCGCGTCGAGCGCCTCGCGGTTGGCCACGCGCGCCGGGTTCGTCGCGTAGAGCGGATCGCGCGCCCATTCGCCATGGCCGGCCGTCTCCGCGAAGCGCGCGAACTGCGCGTCGTTGCCCACCGCAACCGCGATCACGCCGTCCGCGGTCCGGTAGGTCGTATAAGGAACGATATTGGGATGGCCGTTCCCGAAGCGGCGGGCGTCCTTGCCCGAGACCAGGTAGTTCGAGGCGACGTTGATCAGCATCGCGAGCCCGGAGTCGTAGAGACAGACCTCCACGCGCTGGCCGCGGCCGGTGCGCGAGCGCGCGGCAAGCGCCGCGAGGATGGAATTGCAGGCATAGAGCCCGGTCACCACGTCCACGATCGCCACGCCGTACTTGGTGGGCCCCCCGTCGGCCTCCCCGCAGATGCTCATCAGGCCCGATTCGGCCTGAAGGATGAAGTCGTAGCCGGGCAGCGCGGCGTCCGGCCCGCTCGAGCCGTAGCCGGTGATCGAGCAGCGAACGACCCGGGGAGCGTTTTCCTCGAGCCAGTCGTCGGTGATACCCCACTTCTCCAGCGTGCCGAGCTTGAAATTCTCCACCAGCACATCGCTCTTCTTCACGAGCTGCGCGAGGATCTCCTGCCCGGGCTTCACCGCCATGTTGAGCGTGAGCGAGCGCTTGTTGCGGTTCACGCCGAGAAAGTAGGCGGATTCCCCGCCGGTGAACGGCGGCCCCCAGGTGCGCGTGTCGTCGCCGGTGCCGGGCGGCTCGACCTTGATCACCTCGGCCCCCATGTCGCCCAGGATCTGAGTGCAGAGCGGCCCGGCCAGGATGCGCGTCAGGTCGAGCACGCGCAGCCCTTCCAGCGCCCCTCCGTTGCCTTCAGAACCCATAAATTAGCCGCCAAGACGCCAAGAACGCCAAGATAAACAAATTAACCATGAAAGACCCGCGCTAGAAATCCGCCGACGGCACTCGCTCTGCGTCGCCCCCGGCCCGGGTAAAGAAGCCTTGCCGTCACGCAGCCACATTGTCGCCCGGTTTCCTTGGCGGCCTTGGCGCCTTGGCGGCTATTTTCAGGTTTTCCTTCGCATGTCGGGCGGGGTGTTGAGGTCACGCTCCAGCCCGCGCAGGTAGTCGTCCAGCTCGCGCTTCGCGCGGTTGCGGAACTTCTGGAAGTCCGGCGCGCGCCCGGCGAGGAAGGCGTCCATGCCCTCCTTCGCCTCGTCGGAGCCCCAGACGTGGGCGAGCAGCTCCATGCCGTGCTGCCAGGACGAGTAGAGATTGTCGGACTCGAAGTTGAGCGAGCGCTTGGTCATGCGGATGGTGAGCGCGCTGTGGCCCTTTATCGTCTCGCACCACTGGAGCGTCTCTTTCAACAAGTCCTTCTGCGGCACGCACTTGTTGATGAGGCCGACCTCGACGGCTTCCCTGGCGGTGAAGCGGCGCGCGCAGAAGATCATCTCGCGCGCCAGCCGCTCGCCGATGAGGCGCGGGATGTATTGCGTCGCGCCCACGGTCGGGCAGGCACCGACCTTCGCGCCGGTCTGGCCGAGCACGGCGTTGTCGGAGGCGATTACCAGGTCGCACCACAGCGCGAGCTCGTGGCCGCCCCCCATGCACCAGCCATTCACCATGGCGATCACCGGGATCGGCAGCCCGCGGATCGTCATCGCCAGGCCCAGCATGCGGTCGTTCCACATGCAGGCGTTGGTGAAATTGAGCCGCTTCATGGCGAAGAAATCGCCGCCCGCGGAGAACGCCTTGTCGCCCGCTCCCGTCACCACCGCGCACACGATGGACGGATCCTCGCGCGTGGACTTGAGCGCGTCCGTCATTTCGTCGAGCGTCTGCTCGCGGAAGGCATTCAACACGCGCGGCCGGTTGATGGTGACCCATGCCACCTGGTCCTTCACTTCGTACAGGATGTCCTTGTAGTTCCGCGTGATGGACCTGGCCGGTTTCGGCGCGCTTTTGTTGGCCGGCTTCTTGTTTCTTGCTGGCATGTCGCTCCTTGCTGAAGCGGGGAGGAAAGTTTACCAGAGCATGCCAAGTTTCGAGCCCGCGCAGGCGATTGAGCGCGCCCCGCGGCTGCGCTACCATCCCGCGAACCACGCGGGGTCTCGTCCACCCGCGCTCGCACACCGGGAGGAGGACACCATGAAAACCGCTGCCCGCTTCTTCATCGCCCTGTGCTCCCTCGCCGTGTGCGCGCACGTCGGCGCGCAAGTCTACCCGGCCAGGCCCATCCGTTTCATTGTGCCGTTCCCCCCCGGGGGGCCGACCGACACGCATTCGCGCTGGGCCGCGCAGCACCTGAACGCCGCTTTCGGCCAGCCGGTGGTGGTGGAGAACCGCGCCGGCGCCTCCGGCATCATCGGGACCGAGGCCGTCGCCAGGGCCGCTGCCGACGGCTATACGCTCCTCGGCGGCAACCCGGGCCCCCTCAGTATCGCGCCCAGCCTGCGCAAGCAGCTCGGCTACGACCCGCTGCGCGATTTCGCGCCGATCACGCTGCTCGTTCGCAACGCAAGCTGCATGTGCACCCATCCGAGCCTGCCCGCCAGGAACCTGAAGGAGTTCATCGCGATCGCAAAGGCGAGCCCGGGGAAGATCAACTACGCGACGCCGGGCATGGGAACGGTCGGCCACCTCGCCATCGAGAACTTCTCGACGCTCGCCGGCATCAGGATGACGCACGTTCCGTACAAGGGGGCGGCTCTCTACACCGTGGACCTCCTCGCCGGCCACATGGATTTCGCGCAAATCCAGATCTTCCAGGCGGCGCCCTACGCGCGGGCGGGAAAGCTGCGCTGCCTGGCCGTCACCGCGGTGAAGCGCTCGCCCCTGCTGCCCGACGCGCCGACGGCGCAGGAACAGGGCCTCAAGGGATTCTCGAGCTATAACTGGAACGGCGTGCTCGCCCCCGCCGGCACGCCGCGCGCGGTGATCGACCGCATCCACGCCGTGCTCGTGAAACCCCTCACCGATGCCGATACCCGCCGGCAGATGGAGTCGCTCGGCAACGAGGTGGCAGGCGAGGGCCCGGACGAGTACGCGGCGTTCTTGCGCGCCGAGATGGAGAAATGGGGCAGGGTCGCGAAGGCGGCGGGAATCAAGCCCGAATGACTTCGTTATTCGGGAGCCGCCAGACGTCAGTCGTCAGTCGCCAGAGTTCGACTCGCTGTTTGCAGACGCTAACATCTGACATCTGACGGCTGACAGCTGACGGCTTAAGCAAAGGGAGAATCATGGCAGACAAGAAAGACCCGGCGTACCTCATGTACTTCCCCGGCAACTACCGCTGGTCGGCGGCTTTCATCAACATGATCGGCTCGATCGCCTACGGCGGCGCGGAGATCGGCGAGCTGCACAAGATCGGGCGCATGCTGAAGGACAAGGCTCCCGACGACGACGCGGCGTGGTTCGACGCCTGCGTGAAAGTCGCGGACGGCGTGCGTGCCTACGCGGAGAAGTGGGACAGGACCGGACACCGCCATTCCGCCGCTCACGCCTACCTGCGCGCGTGCAACTACTACCAGATGGCCGAGCGCTTTCGCACGCCCAAGGACAAGACCGGGCTCGACGCCTACCGCAAGGGCGTGGATTGCTTCCATCGCCACACGAACCTGACCGATCTCCAGATCGACATCGTCGAAGTGCCCTACGAGAAGGGCAGCCTCCCCGGCTACTTCGTCCACGCCCAGAACGCGAAAGGCAAGCGCGCGCCGTGCGTGGTGTTCTTCGACGGGCTCGACGTCACCAAGGAGATCCAGTTCGTGCGCGGCGTCCCGGATCTCGTGAAGCGCGGCATCTCCTGCCTGGTCGTGGACGCTCCCGGCACCGGCGAGGCGATCCGCTTCCGCAACTACTATCTCCGCCATGACTACGAGGTTGCGGGCAGCGCGTGCGTGGACTGGCTGGAGAAGCGCGCCGACGTGGATCCCCGGAGAATCGGCATCGTGGCGATCAGCCTGGGCGGCTACTACGCGCCGCGCTGCGCCGCGATGGAGCCGCGCTTCGCCGCCTGCATCGCGTGGGGCGCGCAGTGGGACTACCACGGCACCTGGAAGAAGCGCGTCGACGCGGCATACAAGACCTCCCTCTCGGTGCCGGGGCATCACATCGAGTGGATCATGGGCGCGAAATCGGTGGACGAGGCGCTGAAGAAGCTCGAGCCGTTCAAGCTCGACGGGGTGATGCAGAAGATGCGCTGCCCCTTCCTGCTGGTGCACGGCGCCGACGACGAGCAGATCCCGCTGGCCGACGCGCAGAAGCAGTTCGACGCCTGCGGCTCGCAGGACAAGACCTTCCGCGTCTACACCGCCGAGGAAGGCGGCGCGCAGCACTGCCAGCGCGACTACCTCACGCTGGTCGTGGCGGAGATGTGGAACTGGTTCGAGGATAAGCTGCTGCGCAGCTGAAGGAGCGTGATTCGTGAGTCGTGATTCGTGAGTCGTGTAAATTCGCTAAAGAATCGCGCTCCTTCCGCGCGCGCCAAACACATGAAGGTCGAATCACCAATCACAAATCACGATTCACCCTCTTTGTAGGGAGGAACCATGACGGAGAAAATCGAGAAGCTGGGCGGCACGCTGGTCTATGCCTTCCACCTGGTCGCGCTGTTCGTGATCGGCGGCACGGTGGTGTGGTCTGCCGCGTACTTCTACATCGTGGACGTCATGCAGCATGGCCACGC
>JBIOVQ010000300.1:0-6536 GCA_044867805.1 Burkholderiales bacterium
ACGTTCGACATCGAGACGGTGCCCGATGTCGAAGGCCTGCGCCGGCTCCACGGGCTCGACGCGAAGATCTCCGACCAGCAGGTCGCGGAGATGGCATTCCAATTGCGCCGCCAGGCGAGCGGCCACGACTTCCTGCCCCTGCACCTGCACCGCGTCATCGTCATCTCCTGCGCGCTGCGCGAGCGCGACGGCTTCAAGGTATGGTCGCTGGGCGAGACGGGCGAGGCCGAAGGCACGCTGATACAGCGCTTCTTCGACGGCCTCGACAAGTACACGCCCCAGCTCGTGTCATGGAACGGCGGCGGCTTCGATCTGCCGGTTCTCCACTACCGCGGCCTCATTCAGGGCGTGAAAGCACTCCGCTACTGGGACACGGGCGAGGACAACCGCGATTTCAAGTGGAACAATTACATCAGCCGTTACCACGCGCGCCATCTGGACCTGATGGACGTGCTGGCGCTCTACCAGCCGCGGGCGAATGCGCCGCTCGGCGACTTGGCGCAGCTCGTCGGCCTGCCCGGCAAGCTCGGCATGGACGGCGGCGACGTATGGGGCGCCTACCAGGCCGGACGCCACGCCGAGATCAGGAACTACTGCGAAACGGACGTCGTCAACACCTATCTCCTGTATCTGCGTTTTCAGCGGATGCGCGGCGTCTTCGAGGATGCGCAGTATCGCTCGGAAACCGACCTGGTGCGCGCGACGCTGGCGAAATCGCCCGAGCCCCACTGGAAGGAATTCCTGGCCAAGTGGCGGGCGTGAAAACAAAATCGGAAATTAGCCGCCAAGGCGCCAGGCACGCCAAGGGAACCTGAATTAGCCGCAGAGACGCAGAGGCGCAGAGAAGATCAACTCAATGATCGAACCGCCAGGCACGCCAGGAGAATCCATATGCCGGTGGATATACCAGCGCAGATGCATATATCCATATTTGGATGGTTGTATATGCGGATATATGGATTTGGCATCTCCCGGATGCCGCTATTACTAGTTGTGCACGCCAAATCTAGACCAATACGGCTGTGAGGCATCTATTCAACAAATACGAGTTGTGGGTCGTGAGTACTCCATCCGAAGCTCAGCTATATCTCTGGGAAAATTGGAAATGTCTTTTCCCGTTGATGGACAGATTAGTTGCATTGACCCCGGCGAGGACATCCATACGAACCCATCAAGCTTATGAACAAGAACATGGGTGGCTCGGCTTTGGTCGGATGTCATGGAATAGAGAAAACAATGAGAAATGGGCTAAAAAATATCTAGAGAATGAAAACAACGGGCCTAGTGTTAGGTTTTTCGATACCCAGATGTGGGCGCCGGATTGGAACCACGTTGACAAAACTGGAATACCTCCCGACCTGTTTATTCGCCTTTACAATGAGCCTGAAAGTCGAATCGCCAGAGAAGGACTGATTGTTGCAATTAAGAAGGCGATTGCTGAGAAGAATGCCGCAGAAATCGAAGCCGTTATTGCTGACATATCTGGAAAGGTACCGGACTCAACCGTAAAAAGGATCACGCGTTCGTGGTTTTCCGGAGCTGGTTTTGGGAATCGGATTGAAGACATGAATCCGCACGAATTAGAAATGATTGTGAAAGGAAACGTAACGCCGCCGCTTGTTCACCGATTTATGTCAATCCTCAAGTTTTGAGTTTCTTGGCGTTCTTGGCGTCTTGGCGGCTACTGTCCGGGTTTTCTTGGGGCTCCCTTCTTTCGCCCAGGCCGCTCCCGTTGCATTAGAATCGCACTACCGCTCTCGCGGCGAACTTTGACTCCGCCGCAGCGGCGCCCATGGAAGTGCTGACCGTCGAATCCCTCGACCAGGAAGGTCGCGGCGTCGCGCGCCGCGACGGCAAGGCCATCTTCATCGAGGGCGCGCTGCCGGGCGAGACGGTGACGTATTCCCCGTACCGCAGGAAGTCCGCGTACGAGGTCGCCACGCTCGGCCAGGTGCTCAAGCCGAGCACGCAGCGCGTGGAACCGCGCTGCCGCTACTTCGGGACGTGCGGCGGCTGCAGCCTGCAGCACCTGGATGCGCGCGCGCAGGTCGCCGTCAAGCAGCGGGTGCTGGAGGACAGCCTGTGGCACATCGGGCGCGTCGAGCCGGACGAGATCCTGCCCGCCATCCACGGGCCGGCGTGGGGCTATCGCCACCGCGCGCGCCTCGCCGTGCGCCACGTGCCGAAGAAGGGCGGGGCGCTGGTGGGCTTCCACGAGAAGAGAAGCAGCTACGTCGCGGACATGGCGAGCTGCGAAGTGCTGCCGGCGCGCCTGTCCGGGCTGCTGCAACCGCTGCGGGATATGGTCAACGCGCTTTCGATTCGCAATCGGCTGCCCCAGATCGAGATCGCCGTGGGGGAGGGGGCGGACGTCCTGGTGCTGCGCGTGCTCGAGCCGTTGCTGCCCTCCGATGTCGAGCTGCTGCGGCGCTTCGCTCGCGAGCACGGCGTGCGGCTCTATCTGCAACCGGGCGGGCCGGAGACGGCGCAACCGATGTCGCCGGGAGACGAAGCGGACCTCTACTACGTACTACCCGAATTCGACCTCGAGATCGGCTTTTCACCGACCGAGTTCACGCAGGTCAACCATGCCGTGAACCGGGTGCTGGTGCGGCGCGCGCTGGCTCTGCTCGATCCGCAGCCCGGCGAGCGCGTCGCCGACTTGTTCTGCGGGATCGGCAATTTCACGCTGGCCATCGCCCGGCGCGGCGCCACCGTGGTGGGGGCCGAAGGAAGCCCGGAGCTGGTCAAGCGCGCGACGCTCAATGCGGGGCGGAATGGGCTGTCGGCTGCTGCCAGCTTCGTGGAGATGGATCTGTACAGGCTCGACGCGCCCCGGCTCGCGAAGCTGGGGCGATTCGACCGCATGCTCCTCGATCCGCCGCGCGACGGCGCGGTAGAACTGGTCAAGTGCCTGCCCGATGACGGTCCACGCCGCGTCGTGTACGTGTCCTGCAACCCGGGGACGCTGGCCCGCGATGCCGCTGTGCTCACTCAGACACGCGGCTATCGCCTGAGCGCGGCGGGCATCGTCAACATGTTTCCGCACACCTCGCACGTCGAGTCCATTGCCGTCTTCGACCGTTAGAATCAGACGCAAAGGCGCAAAGCCGCAAAGGGAATCAAATAGAGTACAGAAAAACGGCCGGGCGAGTGCCCGGCCGCTTGTTCCAATCTTGTATTGTATTTCTTTGCGCCTTCGCGGCTTTGCGTCGAGATTTTCTAGTCTCGCTCGCCGGTGAGGGCCATGAGGATCTGGAGCAGATTGGCGAAGATGTTGAACAGGCTCATGTAGCAGCCGGTCGCCGCCATGATGTAGTTGGTCTCGCCGCCGTTGACGATGCGGCTCACGTCGTGCAGCAGGAACAGCGAGAACACCACCACCACCATCGCCGAGATCGCCAGCGCGAGCGCCGGGATCTGCAGGAACATGTTCACGACGATGGCGAGCAGCGCCACGATCATGCCGACGAACAGGAACTTGCCCATGAAGCTGAAGTCGCGCTTCGTGGTGGTAGCGATGCCGGCCATGGTGAAGAAGATGATGCCGGTCCCGCCCGCCGCCAGTCCGACCAGCTGCGGGCCGTTGTTCATGGTCAGCGCAATCGCTAGCAGGGGTCCCAGGAACCACCCGAGCAGGAACGTCATGCCGAGCAGCAGGACGACGCCGATGGCGCTGTTGCGGTAATGGGCTATGGCAAATTGCAGGCCGATCACCGCGCCCAGCATCACGAAGAAGCTGATGAACGGGTGCTGCATGATGATGCCGCCGGTGCTGATGCCGATGAAGGCGCCGATGACCGTCGGCACCATCGTCAGGGCCAGCAGCAGGTAGGTATTGCGCAGTACGCGGCTTTGCTCGAGCGCGACTCCACGCGTCCCGGCCGGGTATCCGGCGCGGTTTGGTATCAGTTCAGGTTCCATAGGGCCCTCTCCGGAAAAGTAGTCTTCCTGGCGCGTAAGACTACCCAAAGTGCCCCTAAGTTTCAATGAGTTAATTTAGGCTTGCCCCTGGCCGGCGTCACCAAGCGCTTGATAGCGCGTGTAATATTACGGGCCCCCCGAAACGGCGTCCGTATCATCTGGAAAGGTGGCAGAGCGGTTGAACGCACCGGTCTTGAGAAGGCAACCCCTCGGCATCGCAATTGAGAGCGTTAGGACTCGTAGAACCTCACCCGCTATTCCGGAGCCGCTTGCGGGCGCGGGGTGCCTTTCGGCGCAGGCTAACCTGACAAGGTCAAGCGCCGCAGGCGCGGCCGGAGCCAAAACCGGCAAGGTAGCGCAGGAAGGGTGGCGGAGTGGTTGAACGCACCGGTCTTGAAAACCGGCAGAGGCGCAAGCCTCTCGTGGGTTCGAATCCCACCCCTTCCGCCAAGAAAAACTAACCCGACTGATCCCCGGATTATGACTACTTCTTCCTGCTGCCGTTGTTCTTCAGCGCCTCTTTCCTGAGCCGGCGATACAGGCGGGGGTTGTGGGATTTGAGGTGGGACACGACCTCGAAATCGTTGCCCCGCGCCTTCGACAGCTCGATGCCCTCGATGTGGACCAGGCGCAGCAATTCGCGCACCGGCTTGGGCATCCTGCGTCCGCTCTCGTAGCGCGAGCCGCCGCTCTGGGTCACCCCGATCCGGGACCAGAACTGGTGCTGGTTGAGGCGCAGGCGGCGCCGGATCTCGCGGGGATTGGCAATGCGTTCGAACGGTTTCATGGGCGTCTATGTGGCTGATTGATACGGGATTGACCAGTCATGGGGAAATAGGTTCACCGGATTTTTTCAGGCAGCAAGGTGCCATTCCAGCGGCATGCGCGCCGCCCCTGCTCAATCTCGTTTTTCCCCGAAAAATCAACTAAAATACGCGGCTTTTTCCGGCCACGAGGCTCATGGCTCTGATCGTCCAGAAATACGGCGGCACTTCGGTGGGCTCGGTGGAGCGCATCAAGAATGTCGCCCGGCGCGTCGCCCGCTGGAAGGCCAGGGGCCACGAGCTGGTGGTGGTCGTCTCCGCGATGGCGGGGGAAACCAACCGCCTGGTCGCGCTCGCCAGGGATATCCAGGCCATTCCCGAGCCGCGCGAGCTCGACGTCGTGATGGCCACGGGCGAGCAGGTCACGATCGCGCTACTGTCCATGGCGCTCATCGACATGGGATTGACGGCGCGCAGCTACACGGGTGGCCAGGTGAGGATCGTCACCGACGACGCCCACACCAAGGCCCGCATCGTGAGCATAGACGAGCAGCGCATCCGCAAGGACCTCGCGGCCGGCTGCGTCGTCGTGGTCGCCGGCTTCCAGGGCGTGGACGGGTCGGGCAACATCACCACGCTCGGGCGGGGCGGCTCGGATACGACCGGTGTCGCGCTCGCGGCCGCCTTGAAGGCCGACGAGTGCCAGATCTATACCGACGTGGACGGGGTCTACACCACGGACCCGCGCATCGTGCCCGAGGCGCGGCGCCTGAAGACCGTCACCTTCGAGGAGATGCTCGAGATGGCGAGCCTCGGCTCCAAGGTGCTGCAGATCCGCTCGGTCGAGTTCGCGGGCAAGTACCGGGTCCGGCTGCGGGTGCTCTCCAGCTTCGAGGAGCAGGGCGAGGGCACGCTGATCACATTCGAGGAAGACCAGAACATGGAACAGGCCGATATTTCAGGCATCGCATTCGAGCGGGACGAGGCCAAGATCACCATTCTCGGCGTGCCCGACCGCCCGGGCATCGCCTACCAGATCCTCGGGCCCATCGGCGACGCCCATATCGACGTCGACATGATCGTGCAGAACGTGAGCCACGACGGCATGACGGACTTCTCGTTCACCGTGCACCGCAGCGACTACCAGAAGGCGCTGAAGATCCTCGACCCGGTGGTGAAGCACATCAAGGCGCGCGGGGTGGAGAGCGGAGACAAGATCGCCAAGGTTTCGGTGGTCGGCGTCGGCATGCGCTCCCACGCGGGCATCGCCAGCGCCATGTTCCGCACGCTGGCGGAGGAGGGCATCAACATCGAGATGATCTCGACCTCCGAAATCAAGATCTCGGTCGTGATCAACGAGAAGTACGTCGAGCTCGCGGTGCGCGCCCTGCACAAGGCCTTCGGGCTTGACCAACCGGCCTAGAATGCCGGTTGCGAGCCGTCAGCCGTCAGTTGTCAGCTAATGCGCTTTGCGAGTGCAGGCTGGCAGGTCGCGACTAGCGGCTGGTAAGATGAGCTTCCTGAGTCGCCAGCGTCAGCGTTTGGTAAGGCGGACTTGCTGTTGATTCAGACTGGCGTCTGACGTCTGGCGGCTGTGCGAAGCACCGGAGAGATGGCCGAGTGGTCGAAGGCGCTCCCCTGCTAAGGGAGTATAGGCTCAAAAGGCTTATCGAGGGTTCGAATCCCTCTCTCTCCGCCAGTCAAGTACAAGAGGGGGTTACCCGATGCTCGGCCAGCAATTGGTCCTGGGCTACGTAGAGGCCTGCAGCAGCGGCATGCTTCCGCTCTCGGAATGCGACCCCGTCTGGGAGCTTGGAATCATCGGGGCACTTCTGATCGTTGCCCTGC
>JBIOVQ010000301.1:0-9437 GCA_044867805.1 Burkholderiales bacterium
ACAGGTTGGAGAGCGTGATGATGATCTTGTGCTGGTCGCCCCGCGAAGCCTTGACGTCGAGGAAGCCCTCGGCCCCCGCGCCGCCCGACTTGTTGATCGGCACGACCGACTGCTTCATCAGGTTGTGCTTGGCGACCACCCCCTGGGTGAAGCGGGCCATCTGGTCCGCGCCTCCGCCGGTGCCGGCCGGGATGATGAACTCCACCGACCGGGTCGGCTCCCACGTTGCCGCCGCGATTGCCGCTGCTGGAGCGGCGGCAAGCACCGTCACGACCGCGATACTGAAAATACCCTGTTTGCGCATGTTCAACTCCTCCTATGTTCTGGGCCGCTGAGAGGCCCGCTGTGGTCCGCCCTGCTTCGCTAACACCCTAATCTTCCGCATTCTTCCGCTCCGCGCGGTTGGCCGGAGTCGATTTTTAGCAATATTACTGCAATCGCGTTCGCCCGTCTCCTGACACGCCGGCGCTGGTCGAGACGGGCTATTTGACCAGCAGCACCGGCACCGGTGACAGATATATCACCTTGGTGGCGACCGACCCCAGCACCAGGCCCGATACCTTGCCCAGGCCGCGGGTGCCCATGTAGATCTGGTCGCAGCCCTTTTCTTTGGCGTAGCGGCTGATTTCCTCCGCGGCGTCTCCCACGCCGATGTGATAGTGGTATTTGACTCGCGCGGCGTCCAGCGTCTGCATGGCGGGCTTCAGCGCCGCCATGCCTTCCTCCTGGTGGTACTGGTCGAGCTTGTCGCGGCCGATCACGGAGCCCACGCGGCCGCCGTACGGGACCGGGGGCTGCACGTTGAGCAGGTGGATCTCCACCGGCTCCTTGAGCCGGGCCAGCCAGCCGGCCAGCTGCTGCACGGCGCGGAGCGAGGGATCCGAGCCGTCCACCGGTACCAGGAATTTCAGCATCGCATCGCCTCCTGTGCGGTCATTCTGCAGAGATCAGTGCGGCGCCCTGGGCTCGCGGCCCTCGCCGAGATCCACGACTTCCTTGCGGTCCGCGTGCGCCCGCGCCGCGAGCCATTTGCCCGCCGCGACCACCAGGATCGCGCCGATCGAGCCGCACAGCACCTTCAGGCTGACCGGGCCGACCATCGCCACGTCCTCGGCGTAGGTGAAATTGGCGCGCAGCCAGCCGTCGAGCGCGGGATCGGTCGCCGCCATCTCGCCCGCGACGAAACCCAGCAGCGCCGCCCCGATCGTGATGATGATCGGCCAGCGTTCCATGACCTTCATGAGCAGGGTCGCGCCCACGATCACGAGCGGGATGCTGATCGCGAGGCCCAGGATCAGCAGCGTCAGGCTGCCGCGAGCTGCGGCCGCTACCGCGATGACATTGTCGAGGCTCATCACGAGATCGGCGATCAGGATGGTCTTGATCGCCGTCCACAGGTTTTCGCTCGATTCGACGTCTCCCTCGCCACCGTCCTCCGGCATGAGCAGCTTCACCGCGATCCACAGCAGCAGCGCCGCACCGACCAGCTTGAGCCAGGGGTACGTCAGCAGCGCGACCGCGAATACCGTGAGGATGATCCGCATCACCACCGCCGCACCGGCGCCCCAGAAGATCGCCGCCTTCTGCTGCTTGGGGGGAAGTGAGCGCGCGGCAAGCGCGATCACCACCGCGTTGTCGCCGGAGAGCACGATGTTGATCAAAATGATCTGCCACAGCCCGGCCCAGAACGCGACTGTCTGCAACTCGTTCAGCAATTCCATCGGATACGGTTTCTTGTGCTTGCGTCAGGCGCTCCGCACGCGTTGCGCGGAGCGCGCGCATTATACCGGGTCAGAACAGGCCGACCACCTTGCCGTCGTCCGTCAGATCGATCTTTTCCGCCGACGGCACCTTGGGCAGCCCGGGCATGGTCATGATGTCGCCGCAAATCATGACGATGAACTCCGCCCCGGCGGCAAGCCGCACTTCGCGCACGTTCACGACGTAGCCGGAAGGGGCACCACGCAAGCCGGCATCCGCCGAGAACGAGTACTGGGTCTTGGCGACACAGATCGGATAGTGACCGTAGCCGTCGTCTTGCAGCCTCTTGATCTGCCCGCGCACCTTGGAATCCGCCGTGATGTCGGCGGCGCCGTAGATGCGGGTGGCGATGGTCTTCATCTTGTCCCACAGCGGCATGGAATCCTCGTAGACGAACTTGAAGTCGGTGGGGGTCTTGTCGATGAGGTCGACCACGGTGCGTGCCACTTCGGCCGCGCCCTTGCCGCCGTCCGCCCAATGCGTGGCGAGGATGACCGGCGCCTCGTGGTGCGCCATCTTCTTCCGGAGCAGCTCGTGCTCGGCCGCCGTGTCGTAGTTGAAGCGGTTGACCGACACCACGCATGGCAGCCCGTAATGGTTGCGGACGTTGTTCACATGCCGCTCGAGGTTGGCGATGCCCTTCTCGAGCGCCGCCAGGTTTTCCTTGTTCGCCTCCTTGACCTCCACGCCTCCGTGGTACTTGAGCGCGCGGATCGTCGCCACGATCACTACCGCATCGGGGCGGATTCCGGACTTGCGGCACTTGATGTCGATGAACTTCTCGGCGCCCAGATCGGCGCCGAAACCGGCTTCCGTCACGCAGTAGTCCGCGAGCTTGAGGGCGGTCCTGGTGGCGATGACCGAGTTGCAGCCGTGGGCGATGTTGGCGAAGGGACCGCCGTGGATGAAGGCGGGATTGTTCTCGAGCGTCTGCACCAGGTTGGGCGCGAGCGCGTCTTTGAGCAGCACGGTCATCGCGCCATGCACCTTGAGGTCGCGCGCCCGCACCGGCTTCTGGTCGCGCGTATAGGCACAGACGATATTGCCGAGGCGGCTCTTGAGGTCCTTGAGCGAAGTGGAAAGGCAGAAGATCGCCATCACCTCGGAGGCGACCACGATGTCGAAGCCATCCTGGCGCGGATAGCCGTTGGCGGGGCCGCCGAGAGCGACGGTGATCTCGCGCAGCGCGCGGTCGTTCATGTCCATCACGCGCCGCCACTGGATGCGGCGCACGTCGATGCCGAGCTCGTTGCCGTGGTTGATATGGTTGTCGATCGCGGCCGCGAGCAGGTTGTTGGCGAGCCCGATCGCGCCGAAATCGCCTGTGAAGTGGAGATTGATGTCTTCCATCGGCACCACCTGCGCGTAGCCGCCGCCGGCGGCACCGCCCTTGATGCCGAACACCGGCCCGAGCGACGGCTCGCGCAGGCAGATGATCGCCTTCTTGCCGATGCGGTTGAGCGCGTCTCCGAGCCCGACCGTGGTCGTGGTCTTGCCCTCGCCCGCGGGCGTCGGCGTTATCGCGGTGACCAGGATCAGCTTGCCGTCCTTGCGGTTCTTCAGGCTGTCCACGTAGTCGAGCCCGACCTTGGCCTTGTAGTGCCCGTAGGGAACGAGGTGCTCCTCCGGGATGCCGAGCTTCTCGGCGATCTTGGTGACACGCAGCATCTTTGCCTGCTGCGCGATCTCGATATCGGACAATGGCATTTGTTTCTTCCTCTCCCTAAATTCAACCGCAAAAATTAGCCGCCAAGGCGTCAAGGCGCCAAGATCAGCATAAGCAGTACTTGAACCGCCAAGCGCGCCAGGGCAACCGCAGCGCACCGCGCCTGGCCCGATGAATTTGTTCTTGTTATCTCGTCTCCTTGGCGTTCTTGGCGCCTTGGCGGCTATTTTTCTACTACGTCTCCAACGCGGCGAGCGCCTGCCCGCCGCCGTAACTCGAGCGCGGCATCATCTCGCCGCCGCGCATGACCTTCACCGCGCAGTACTTGAACTCCGGGATTTTGCCGACGGGATCCAGCACCGGGTTGGTGAGCAGGTTCGCCGCCGCCTCGTAGAAGCAGAACGGGATGAACACCGCGCCGCGCGGCGTGCCGTCGTCGGCCCGCGCGTAGAGCGAGATGATGCCGCGGCGCGATTCCACCGTGATCACGTCGCCGGCCCTGGCGCCGATCGCATCGAGATCGAGCGGGTGCAGCGACGCCACCGGCTCGGGCTCGATCGCGTCGAGCACCGACGCGCGCCGCGTGATGGCGCCGGTATGCCAGTGCTCGAGCTGGCGACCGGTGATGAGCACGAACGGGAACTGGCGATCGGGTTGCTCCGCCGCTGGAATGATGTCGGCCGGCACCAGCTTCGCGCGCCCGGTCGGGGTGGGGAACTTGTCCACGAACACCACCGGCTGCCCGGGATCACCCTCCTTTTCGCACGGATAGGTGACGCAGCTTTCCTGCTCGAGCCGTTCCCAGGTGATGCCAGCGATCGAGTTCATGCCCTTGCGCATTTCATCGAAAACGTCGGCGGGACCGGCGTAATTCCAGTCGAGGCCCATGCGCCGCGCGATCTCCTGGATGATCCAGAGGTCTTCCCTGGCTTCGCCCGGCGGCTCCAGCGCCTTGCGGCCGAGCTGGACCATGCGGTCGGTATTGGTGACGGTGCCGACTTTCTCCGGCCACGCGGTCGCCGGCAGGATGACGTCGGCGTAATAGCAGGTCTCCGTGAGGAATATTTCCTGCACCACCAGGTGCTCCAGCTTCGCGAGGGCCTCGCGCGCGTGGTGCGCGTCCGGGTCGGACATCGCCGGGTTCTCGCCCATGATGTACATGCCCCGGATCTTGCCGTCGAGCACGGCGTGCACGATCTCGACCACCGTGAGCCCCGGCTTGGGATCGAGCGTCGCGCCCCACAGCTTCTCGAAGCGCGCGCGGGCGTCGTTGTTGTCCACGCGCTGATAATCCGGAAACACCATGGGGATCAGCCCAGAATCGGAGGCGCCCTGCACGTTGTTCTGCCCGCGCAGGGGATGGAGACCGGTACCGGGGCGGCCGATCTGGCCCGTGATCATGGTGAGCGCGATCAGGCAGCGCGCATTGTCGGTGCCGTGGACGTGCTGCGAAATGCCCATGCCCCACAGGATCATGGCGCTCTTCGCCTTCGCGTAGAGGCGCGCGACCTCCTTGATGGTCTCTGCCGGGATGCCGCAGACCGGCGCCATCGCCTCGGCGCTGTAGCCGGCCACGTTCTTCTCGAGGTCCTCGTAGCCGATGGTCCGGCTCTTGATGAAATCCTCGTTGACAAGCCCCTCGTGCACGATGGTGTGCATCATCGCGTTCAGCAGCGCCACGTCGGTGTCGGGCTTGAACTGCAGCATGATGTGCGCGTGGCGCGAAAGCTCCGAGCGCCGCGGGTCGGCATAGATCAGCTTGGCGCCGTTCTTGGCCGCGTTCTTGATCCAGGTCGCCGCCACCGGGTGGTTCGACACGGGGTTCGCGCCGATCAGAAAGATCACTTCGGCTTGCGCCACGTCGTTCACCTGGTTCGAGACCGCGCCCGAGCTGATGCCTTCCATCAGCGCCGCAACGCTCGAGGCGTGGCACAGCCGCGTGCAGTGATCCACGTTGTTCGAGCCGAATCCCGTGCGCACCAGCTTTTGGAACAGGTACGCTTCTTCGTTGGTGCCCTTGGCCGAGCCGAAGCCCGCCAGAGCGTGCTTGCCACTCATTTTCCCGTCCTTGTCGCGAATCGCCAAAAGCTTGCCGGCGGCAAGATCGAGCGCCTCCTCCCAGCTCGCCTCGCGGAAATGCTCCAGTGGATTGGCGGGGTCCATGGTGAAATCGGCATGCTTCGGCACCCCGGGCTTGCGGATGAGCGGCCTGGTGAGGCGCTGGCGGTGATGCACGTAGTCGAAGCCGTAGCGGCCCTTCACGCACAGCCGCCCGTGGTTGGAGGGGCCGTCGCGCCCTTCGACGTAGAGGATCTTGTTGTCCTTCACCGCGTAGGTGAGCTGGCAGCCGACACCACAATAGGGACAGACCGAGTGCACCTGCTTGTCCGGCTTCACCATGCCCACGCCGCGCGCCGGCATCAGCGCGCCGGTTGGGCAGGCCTGCACGCACTCGCCGCAGGCGACGCAGGTGGAGTCGCCCATCGGGTCGTCGAGGTCGAACACGATCTTCGAGTGCTCGCCGCGGAAGGCGTAGCCGATCACGTCGTTCACCTGCTCCTCGCGACAGGCCCGGAGACAGCGCGTGCATTGGATGCAGGAATCAAGGTTGACCGCGATGCCGTGGTGCGAAAGGTCGGCCTTGGGCTGGTGCCGGCGCGTGAAGCGCGGCTTGCCGACCTTCAGCCGGGCCGCCCAGTGGTCGAGCTCGGAGGCGAGCGTGTGGCGCTCCCTCGGCATGTCGGAGAGCAGCAGCTCCAGCACCATCTTCTGCGAAGCCAGCGCGCGGGCGTTGTCGGTGGTGACCTCCATGCCCTTGGCCGGCTTGCGGCAACAGGAGGCGGCCAGCACCCGCTCGCCCTTGATCTCGACCATGCATGCGCGGCAGTTGCCGTCCGGCCGCAGGCCTTCCTTGTAGCAAAGGTGCGGGATCTCCACGCCGTGGCGCCTGGCGGCCTGGAGGAGGGTCTCGCTGGAATAACCAATCACGTCCCGGCCGTTGAGCTTGAACTCGACCGGCATCGCCGCCTGCTCTTCCTTGCTCATCGCCGTCATCGCTCGCTCCGCTAGCAGTCAGTCGTCAGCAGCCAGCCGTCAGTAACCCCGTCTTGGGGCTCCTGATGGCTGACCGCTGATGGCTGACGGCTTTCACTTGATCTCCTGGGGGAAGTATTTCACCACACAGCGTATCGGATTCGGCGCCGCCTGGCCCAGCCCGCATATCGATGCGTCCGCCATCGCCCCCGAAAGTTCCTCGAGCAGGCCCTGGTCCCAGCGCGGCGGCTGCATCAGGTTGAGCGCCTTGGCGGTGCCCACGCGGCACGGGGTGCATTGCCCGCAGGACTCCTCGGCAAAGAACTTCATCACGTTGGCGGCGGCGGCCCGCGCCTTGTCCCGGTCGGACAGGATCATGACGGCGGCGGACCCGATGAAGCAGCCATACTGGTTGAGCGTGTCGAAGTCGAGCGGTATGTCGCCCATGGAAGCCGGCAGGATGCCGCCCGAGGCGCCGCCCGGCAGGTAGGCGTAGAACTGGTGGCCGGGCAGCATGCCGCCGCAATACTCCTCGATCAGCTCCCTCACCGTGATGCCCGCCGGCGCGAGGTGCACGCCCGGCTTCCTCACGCGGCCGGATACCGAAAACGAGCGCAGGCCCTTGCGCCCGTGCCGGCCCTGGGAAGCGAACCAGGCCGCGCCCTTCTCCAGGATCTCGCGCACCCAGTGGAGCGTCTCCATGTTGTGCTCGAGCGTGGGGTAGCCGAACAGCCCGACCTGCGCGACGTACGGCGGCCGCAGCCGCGGCATGCCGCGCTTGCCCTCGATCGACTCGATCATCGCCGATTCCTCGCCGCAGATGTAGGCGCCGGCGCCGCGCCGCAGGTGGATGGGCGGCAGCGGGCACGGCGGATCGGCCCGCAACGCCTTCAACTCGCGTTCGAGGATCTCGCGGCAGCCCGCATACTCGTCGCGCAGATAAATGTAGATCTCGGCAATCTGCACCGTCCACGCCGCGATGATGGCGCCCTCGAGAAATCGATGGGGGTCACGTTCCAGGTAGTAGCGGTCCTTGAAGGTGCCCGGCTCGCCCTCGTCGATGTTGATCGCAAGGAGCCGCGGCGCCTTCTCGGCGCGCACGATGCGCCACTTGCGTCCCGTGGGGAAGCCGGCGCCGCCGAGCCCGCGCAGCGCGGAATCCTCCATCGTCTTCAGGATGCCCTCGGCGTCGCGCTTGCCGGCGAGGCACTCTGCGGCGATGGCGTAGCCGCCCTTCTTGCGGTACTCCGCATAGGTGACGTACCTGGCGACCGGGCACCGGGTCTGCTTTGCCGCAGCGAGCGACCGCACCTTGTCGACCGTCGCCCGCGCGACAGGATTCCTGCCCACCACCGCGACCGGCGCCTGCTCACAGCGACCCACGCACGGCGCGGCAATGACGCGCACGCCCGGGCCGAGCGTGTCCTTGAGCTTCGCGAGCAGGTCGTGCGCGCCAGCCAGCTCGCACGAGAGCGAGTCGCACACCCGTACCGTCAGCGCAGGCGGCGCGGCGTCACCTTCCTTGATGACGTCGAAATGATGGTAGAACGTGGCGACTTCGTAGACCTCGGTCGTGGAAAGCCTCATCTCGCGCGCCAGCGCCACCAGGTGCGGCGCGGAGAGGCTGCCGTAGCGGTCCTGGATCCTGTGCAGGTGCTCGATCAGGAGGTCGCGCCTGCGCGGTTCCCCGCCCAGCAGTGCCTGGACTTCAGCGAGCGCCTGCGGCTCAACGGGCCGCCCCTTGGGCCTGCCGCGCGCGTCCCCGCCGCGCTTCTTCCTGACGATACCGCCTTCCAACCGCTCTCCTCGACCGCTTGATTACCTAAGGACCGACTTCAGGAGCTTGCCCATTTCCGCCGGGTTCCGGGTGACCTTGATGCCGCATTCCTCCATCACGGCCAGCTTCTCCGCTGCCGTGCCCTTCCCGCCGGAGATGATGGCGCCCGCATGGCCCATCCGCTTGCCCGGCGGCGCGGTGACGCCGGCGATGAAGCCGACGACCGGCTTTTTCATGTTGCTCTTGATCCAGCGCGCCGCCTCTTCCTCGTTGGTGCCGCCGATCTCGCCCACCATCACGACGGCCTCGGTGTGGGGATCGTCGTTGAACATCTTGAGCACGTCCACGTGCTTCAGCCCGTTGACCGGGTCGCCGCCGATGCCGACGCAGCTGGACTGGCCGAGCTTCTGTTCCATGAGCTGCCCGACCGCCTCGTAGGTCAGGGTGCCCGAGCGCGAGACCACGCCGACCGGTCCCTTCTTGTGGATGTGGCCCGGCATGATACCGATCTTGATCTCGTCCGGCGTGATGACGCCGGGGCAATTGGGGCCGACGAGTAGGGTCGACTTCCCCTGCATCTTGTAGCGGGTGCGGATCATGTCCCGCACCGGGATGCCCTCGGTGATGCAGATCACCAGCTCGAGCCCGGCATCTACGGCCTCATCGATAGCCGCCGCGGCGTACGGCGGCGGGACGTAGATCACCGATACCGTCGCGCCGGTCTTCTCCTTGGCCTCCTTCACCGTCTCGAAGATCGGGATGCCCTCGAAATTCTGCCCGCCCTTTTTCGGAGTCACCCCGGCGACGTAGCACTTGGCCCCGTTCGCGTACTCTTTCCCCATCTTGGTGTGGAACTGGCCGGTCTTGCCGGTGATGCCCTGGGTCATCACCCGGGTGTTCTTGTCGATCAATATGCTCATTCTGGGCCGTCGGGGGGGGAAGTAAGCGGTTACTCCGGGCGCTTCCGCGGGGGTCAGGCGCCTTTGGCCGCCGCGACCACCTTCTGCGCCGCGTCCGCCATGTTGCTGCCGGAGATGATGGGCAATCCCGAGCTGGCGAGGATCTTCTTGCCCAGGTCGACGTTGGTGCCCTCGAGCCGCACCACCAGCGGCACCTTGAGGCTCACCTGGCGCGCCGCGGCGACCACGCCCTCGGCGATGACGTCGCATTTCATGATGCCGCCGAAGATATTCACCAGGA
>JBIOVQ010000302.1:0-3770 GCA_044867805.1 Burkholderiales bacterium
GCCGCGGCGGCGGGGAGATACCGGTTGAGATCGGAATAGCATTCGCCGAGCAGGTAGTACGTCGCGGGAGTCCCCGGGCGCACCAGGTGGGCATTATTGAGGGTCTGCACCGCGCGCAACGGCTGGCCGGCGTCGCGGTGCGATTGCGCCAGCAGGTTCCATCCCACCATGTCGTCCGGCGCGAGGCGCACGCGCTCGGTGAAGCGCTCCACCGCCAGGCCGTGACGGCCGGCCCTCGAGTACGCGTAACCGGCGACGAACCACCAGTCGGCATTGTGGCGATTGACGGCAACCTGCGCTTCGGCAAGCTTCGCCAGTGCGTTCCAGTCCTTGTGATATTCCAGGTCGGCGATCAGCTTCTGGTCGCCCTCGCCGAACTTCTTGAGATGGGTAAGAAGAACGGACAGCGTGCCGTCGGCAAGCTTGCCTTCCGTGTAGGGTTCCGGCGCAGCACAAGCTCCGAGAACGGATACCAGCAGAACCGCCGCAAACCTCGGACGCAGGAAATCGATCAAAGTGGCGCGGCGCACAGGCTCATTGTAACGGCGCCGCGGTCAGACTTGCATCATCTGCAACACACCCCCGCACAGCGCACTGCCCGGCTCGCCGAGCTGCTCCATCACGCCCAGGTGGTGGAAGCCCGGCATCGGGATGTCGCGCCGGAAGCAGTGGTCCCAGGTGCTGCCGATCAGCCGGTTCTGGCGCCTGAACTCGGCGCTCTCGGCGCCGCCGACCGAGGTGTACAGCGGCACGGCGCGCAGCGGCCGGTAGCGGATCGGGGAGAGCCTCTTCACCGCTGCCGCGTCGAGGCGCATATCGCTGTTGAACGAAACGTGGAGCAGCGGCTCGAGATCGTAGACTCCGCTCACCGCCAGGCCGCCCTTGACCAGGTCGTCGGGAAGGTCCTTCGAGTGCGCCGACCACGCCGCCGCCAGCATCATGGCGGTCAGATGCCCGCCCGCGGAATGCCCGCTCACGTAGATGCGGTCACGCGGCGCGCCGTAGCGCTCGCAGTTGCGGTAAATCCAGGCGTGCGCCGCCAGCATTTGCCGAACGATGGTTTCCACCGTCACCGCCGGGGCGAGCGCGTAGTTCACAACCGCCGCGGTCACGCCGCGCTCCACGTAGGGACCCGCAATGAACGAGAAGTCGGACTTGTCCAGCGCGCGCCAGAAGCCGCCGTGCATGAAAGTCAGCAGCGCGCGGCAGCGACCGCGCGCCGGGAAGATATCGAGCGTCTCGTTCGGACCGGGGCCGTAAGGAATATCGAGCTCGCACGGCAGCGCCTGCCGCGCCGCCTGCGACCGGTCCTTCCAGCGCGCGAAGATCAGCGGATGGTCCGGTATCGCCGCCCGCACGTTGTACTGCGCCTCGCAAAACTCCGGGGTAAGAACGGGTTTGTTCACACTTCCGCCTTTCGACTTCCGACTTTCGACTTCAGACCCCGAGGTAGCGGTGCCATAGCGCCCGATCCGCGTCCAGCGCGGCGGAGTCGCCGCGCCACGCGGTGCGCCCGCGCTCGAGGATCGTATGGCGGTCCGCCAGGGTCACGAGCTTGTGGACGTACTTGTCTATCACCAGCAGCGCCAGGCCTTCGGCCTTGAGCGCGGACAGACAGCGCCAGATCTCGGCCCGCACCAGCGGCGCCAGGCCCTCGGTCGCCTCGTCGAGGACCAGCACGCGCGGGTTGGTCGTCAGCGCGCGCCCGATCGCGAGCATCTGCTGCTCGCCTCCCGACAACTGGTTGCCGTAATGCCGGAGACGCTGCGCAAGCTGGGGAAAGAGCCCAAGTACGCGCTCGAGCGTCCACCGGCGCGGCGCGCGACCGGCCGAAAATGCGGTCAGATTCTCCCGCACGGTGAGGTTGGGAAAAATCTGCCGGCCTTCGGGCACCCAGCCGACGCCGGCTCGAGCGACGCGGTCGGGGCTCCAGCCGTCGATGCGCTCGCCCGCAAAGCGCACTTCCCCGCCATGCGGGCGGAGTAAGCCCAGTATCGCGCGCACGGTCGTGGTCTTGCCCATGCCGTTGCGCCCGAGCAGCGTTCCGAATTCAGCGGGCGCAAGCTCGAAATCCACGCCCGACAGCACTTCTCCCGCGCCGTAGGAAGCACGCAGTGCCCGCACCTCGAGGAGCAGGCTCATTCTTCCTCTCCGAGATAGGCGCGCCGCACCTCCGGATCGTCGCGCATGGCCTGCGGTGAGCCGGTTGCGATGACGCGTCCCGCGACGAGCACGGAAACCACGCCGGCGAGCCGGAACACAGCGTCCATGTCGTGCTCCACGAGCAGGATCGTCACCTGCTCCCTGATCCGCGCGATGAGCGCTATCATCGCCTGGGCCTCCTCGGCGCCCATGCCGGCGAGCGGTTCGTCGAGCAGCAGCAGCCGCGGCCGGCAGGCGAGCGCCAAGGCGACTTCCAGGCGGCGCTGGTCGGCGTGGGGCAGGCTCGCGGCGCGCTTTGCCGCGGAGGCGGCCAGGCCGAGCTCTCCCACGAGTCCGTCGATTTCATCGCCCAGCGCGCGCTCGGAACCGACCGGGTCCCAGAACCGCATGCTGCTGCCGCTGCGCGCCTGCACCGCGAGCGCAATGTTGTCGCGCACCGAAAGGTTGCCGAAGATGCGCGTGATCTGGAACGAGCGGGCGAGGCCCGCGGCGACGCGCTCGTGAGCACGCAGCCCGGAAATGTCGCCGCCGTCGAATACGACCTGCCCGGCATCGGGCTCGACTTCGCCGCAGATCTGGGCGACGAGGGTCGTCTTGCCGGCGCCGTTGGGACCGATCAGCGCGTGCACCCCGCCGGCCGCCACGGCAAGGTCGAGATGGTCGGTGGCGACCACGCCGCCGAAGTGCTTGTAGAGCCCGCGCACCTCCAGCAAGGGCTCAGCCACGGTCTTCCTTCCGCACGAACCAGCCGCCGATGCCGCGCGGCGCGCGCAGTACGACGAACAGCAGCACCAGGCCGAGGCCGAGCTTCCAGTACTCGGTCCAGCTCGACAGGATTTCCTCCAGCAGGAGCATCGCAACCGCCCCCGCGACGCCCCCGTACAGGAGCCCGACGCCGCCGAGGATCACCATGATCAGCAGCGTGCCCGACTGCGTCCAGTGCAGCAGGTTGGGGCTGACGAAGCCGTGCTGGTTCGCGATCAGCGCGCCGGCGAGGCCGGCGACGCCGCCCGCGATCGTGAAGCACACCAGGCGGTAGCGGTAGGTCGGAAAGCCCAGCGCGGTCATGCGCGTCTCGTTCTCGCGTATGCCGCGCATCACCGCGCCGAACCGCGAGGCCGCCAGGCGCCGCAGCAGGTAATGGCAGCCGGCGAGCAGCGCCAGCACGACCAGGTAGAACTGGACGCTACTCGCCAGGTCGAGGCCGGGGAGCCGCGAGCGCCCCGCCAGGTTGATCCCGTCCTCGCCCCCGTACGCGCGCAGCGAGACGAAGAAGTAGTACAGCATCTGCGCGAAGGCAAGCGTGATCATGATGAAGTAGAGCCCCCGCGTGCGCAGGCTGATCGCCCCGATGACGAGCGCGCACAGCACGCTGACCGCAACGGCCAGGGGCCAGGCCGCGAGACCGGAGACGACGCCTTCCTGGGCGAGGATCGCGACGGTATAGGCGCCGGCGCCGAAGAACGCGGCATGGCCGAAGCTGATCATGCCACCGTAGCCGAGCACGAGATTGAGGCTCGACGCGGCCAGCGCGTAGATCATGATCCGCGTGGCAAGCCCCACGTAGTAGTCCCCGCCCAGCGCGCCCGCCGCGAAGGGAAACGCGA
>JBIOVQ010000303.1:0-2234 GCA_044867805.1 Burkholderiales bacterium
CTCGGTCAACATCAAGGAGCGGCTCGATTTCTCCTGCGCCCTGTTCGACACGGCCGGCGGCCTCATCGCCAACGCGCCGCACCTGCCGGTCCACCTCGGCGCCATGGGCGAAAGCGTGCGCGTCATCGCCACGGAGAACGCGGGAAAGATGCGGCCCGGCGATGCCTACGTGCTGAACAATCCGTACCACGGCGGCACGCACCTGCCCGACGTCACAGTGGTGACGCCGGTGTTCGACCACGCGGGGAAGCAGCTCCTGTTTTTCGTGGCCTGCCGCGGCCACCACGCCGACATCGGCGGCATCACCCCCGGCTCCATGCCGCCCGACAGCCGGCACCTCGAGGAAGAAGGCGTGCTGATCGACAACCTCCTGCTCGTCGCCCAGGGCCGCTTCCGCGAGCGCGAGGCGCGCGCGCTCCTCACCGGCGCGCGCTACCCCGCGCGCAACCCCGAGCAGAATATCGCCGATCTGCGCGCGATGGTCGCGGCCAACCAGAAGGGCGTCGCCGAGCTCGCGCGCGCGGTCGAGCACTTCGGGCTGGAAACGGTGCTTGCCTACATGGCCCACGTCCAGGACAACGCCGAGGAATCGGTGCGCCGCGTGATCGGGGTGCTCAAGGACGGGGAGTTCGCCTACGAGATGGACAGCGGGGCGATTATCCGGGTGAAGATCACGATCGACCGACCCGGCCGCAGCGCCGTGATCGACTTCACCGGGACTTCCGGCCAGCTCGAGAGCAATTTCAACGCCCCGGCCGCGGTGACGATGTCAGCCGTTCTCTACGTGTTCCGCACGCTGATCAACGACGATATCCCGCTCAACGCGGGCTGCCTGAAGCCGCTCAAGGTGGTCATACCGGAGGGGTCCATGCTCAACCCGCGCTACCCGGCCGCCGTGGTGGCGGGCAACGTGGAAACGTCGCAATGCGTGACCGATGCGCTCTACGGCGCGCTGGGCGTGATGGGCGCCGCGCAGGGCACGATGAACAACTTCACCTTCGGCAACGAGCGGCACCAGTATTACGAAACGATCTGCGGCGGCTCGGGAGCAGGCGACGGCTTCGACGGCGCCGACTGTGTCCACACCCACATGACCAATACGCGGCTCACCGATCCCGAGGTGCTCGAATGGCGCTTTCCAGTGCTGATCGATGAGTTCGCGGTGCGCCGCGGCAGCGGCGGCAAGGGCCGCTGGCGCGGCGGCGACGGCGTCGTGCGCCGCGTGCGCTTCCTCGAGCCGATGACCGCCGCGATCCTCTCCGGCCATCGCCGGGTGCCGCCCTACGGCATGGCCGGCGGCAAGCCCGGCGCCGTCGGCCGCAACCGGGTGCGGCACGCGAGCGGCGCGCTGGTCGAGCTGGGCGGCTGCGACCGCGTCGAGATGAACGCGGGAGATGCCTTCGTGATCGAGACGCCGGGAGGCGGTGGCTACGGAAAGCCCGAAGCAACCGCCGATGAACGCCGATGAACGCCGACAGTACTACCATATTGTTTCCGGTCGCCCGTTCGTTGCAATCAGCGTCTATCGGTACAACCAGCGCGCGTGCGCGAATATCTTGGAGAGTTCCAGAAATACAGGCTAACGGCGAGGCAGAGATAAACGCTGGTGACCCCGCTTTTCAACAAATTGTCTTCCTGTCAAATCGGCGTTCATCTGCGTTCATCTGCGGCGCCGTTCTGACTTTCAACGGCGAAGGAGCGCGCCGGCTCGCCGCGCTCGCTGATTTCCCACATCTTCGTGTAAGCCGCCTCGATGTGACGGCGGAACCGGTCGGTATCGAAAAGGGGTGAAGTCGCGAGGTTACGCTGGAGCCTGGAGCGCAGTTCTGCGAGCAGCCGGCGGTCCCGTGCCAGTTTCAGAGCGAGCGCCTCGTAATCCTGGAGGCTTCCGGTAATCAGCTCGGGCAGCCCGGCTGTCCGCAGCAGGCTGCCCGCCACGCGCCCGGCGTACGCGCTCCCCGCGCAGGTGAGGAGCGGCAATCCCGCGGCCAGCGCATCGGACGCGGTCGTGTGGGCGTTGTAAGGCAGCGTGTCGAGAAACAGGTCAGCCAGGCGGTGCCGCGCCAGGTGATCCGCAAATGCGGGCAACCGGCGCGCGAAGATGACCCTGGCGGGATCGATGCTCCGCCCGCTCGCCTCGTTCCGCAGGTTCTGAGCGGCGGCCATGCTCTCTTCGCGCAGCCATAGTACGCTGCCCGGAACCTCCCGCAGCAGCCGCATCCAGATGTCGAACA
>JBIOVQ010000304.1:0-5577 GCA_044867805.1 Burkholderiales bacterium
GGCGTCGATCATCATGCAGTTGATGACCGTCGTTTCACCGACGCTCGAGGCACTCAAGAAGGAAGGTGAGGCCGGGCGTCGCAAGATCACCCAGTACACGCGCTACGGCACGGCGGCGCTGGCCCTGTTTCAGGGCATGGCAATCGCGATCGGCCTCGAGGCGCAGAAAGGCCTGGTGATCGACCCCGGCCTGGCTTTCCGGCTCACTACCATGCTGACGCTCGCCACCGGCACGATGTTCCTGATGTGGCTGGGCGAGCAGATCACCGAGCGTGGCATCGGCAACGGCATCTCGCTCATCATCTTTGCCGGCATCGCGGCGGGGCTGCCGGCGGCGGTGGGCGGCACGCTCGACCTGGTGCGCACCGGCGCATTCTCGATTCTCACCGCGCTGTTCATCTTCGCGCTGGTGCTCGGTGTGACCGCCGTCGTGTGCTACATCGAGCGCGGGCAGCGCCGCATCCTCGTCAACTACGCCAAGCGCCAGGTCGGCAACAAGGTCTACGGCGGGCAGAGCTCGCACCTGCCGCTCAAGCTCAACATGTCAGGGGTGATCCCGCCGATCTTCGCCTCGAGCATCATCCTGTTTCCCGCAACCATCGTCGGCTGGTTCGGCCAGAACGAAGGCGTGAACTGGCTCAAGAACATCGCCTCGACGCTGGTGCCCGGGCAGCCGGTCTACACGCTGCTCTACGCGTCGGCCATCATCTTCTTCTGCTTCTTTTACACCGCCCTCGTGTTCAACCCGAAGGAAACGGCGGACAACCTGAAGAAGAGCGGGGCCTTCGTGCCTGGCATCCGGCCCGGCGACCAGACGTCACGCTATATCGAGAAGATCATGATGCGGCTCACGCTCACCGGCTCGATCTACGTCACGCTGGTGTGCCTGCTGCCGGAGTTTCTCATCCTCCGCTACAACGTGCCGTTCTACTTCGGCGGCACGTCGCTGCTGATCATCGTCGTGGTGACGATGGACTTCATGGCGCAGGTCCAGGCCTACATCATGTCGCACCGCTACGAGAGCCTGCTCAAGAAAGCGAACTTCAAGGGGGGTATGTTCCCGACGCGCTGATGGCCAAGGAAGAGACCATACAGATGCAGGGCGAGATCGTGGAAACCCTGCCCAACGCGACGTTCCGGGTGAAGCTGGAGAACGGCCACGTGGTGCTGGGACACATCTCGGGCAAGATGCGCATGCACTACATCCGCATCCTGCCCGGTGACAAGGTGACGGTGGAATTGACGCCCTACGACCTCTCGCGCGGTCGCATCGTGTTCCGCGCGAAATAAGGAGTTTGCAGTGGACAGTTTGCGGTTTGCAGCAATGACTTTCGCGCCGGGTCGGCGCGCTTACTGCCAACTGCGCACTGCACACTGCCCACTAACGGAGTTCATATGAAAGTACTGGCATCGGTGAAGAGGATCTGCCGCAACTGCAAGATCGTGCGGCGCAAGCGGGTGGTGCGGGTGATCTGCAAGAATGCGCGCCACAAGCAGCGCCAGGGCTGATTATTTCTATTGTGAATTAACGGGTTAGACGCTAAAATCGCAAACTTTTCACTGCGAGGACAGGCATGGCACGGATCGGCGGGGTCAACATCCCCAACCACCAGCACACCGAGATCGCTTTGACCGCGATCTTCGGCATCGGGCGCTCGCGCGCGCGCACGATCTGCGAGGCGGCGGGCATCAACCGCTCTTCCAAGATCAAGGACCTCTCGGACACACAGATGGACAAGCTGCGGGAGCAGGTCTCCAAGACGCAGATCGAGGGCGACCTGCGGCGCGAGGTCTCGATGAACATCAAGCGGCTGATCGACCTCGGCACCTGGCGCGGCAAACGCCACCGCCTCGGGCTGCCGGTGCGCGGCCAGCGCACGCGCACCAACGCGCGCACGCGCAAGGGCCCGCGCAAGTCGGCGGTGAAGGTCTTCAAGCCGGTCGCTCCAGGATAACCAGGAACCCGCTATGGCAAAAGCCAGCACCCGCGTACGCAAGAAGGTCAAGAAGAATGTGGCCGAAGGCATCGCTCACATTCACGCCTCCTTCAACAACACCATCGTCACGATCACCGACCGCCAGGGCAACACGCTGGCGTGGGCGACCTGCGGCAGCAACGGCTTCAAGGGCTCGCGTAAAAGCACGCCCTTTGCCGCGCAGGTGGCCGCCGGCCGCGCCGGGGCTCTTGCGCAGGAGTGCGGGGTCAAGAACCTCGAGGTGCGCATCAAGGGTCCCGGGCCCGGCCGCGAGTCCGCGGTGCGCGCGTTGAACGCGGTGGGCTTCAAGATCACCCAGATCGCGGACGTGACGCCCGTGCCGCACAACGGCTGCCGCCCGCCGAAGAAGCGCCGCGTCTAGGAGAACAGGAACGAGGGGATACTCCCCTCGTGCACCCCTACATAGGATGAAGAGGTAATAGTTGGGAACGAGGGGATACTCCCCTCGTGCTCCCCTACAGATGATAGAGAGGTAACCAAGGAATATGGCCAGAAATCTCGACGCGAAATGCCGGCAGTGCCGCCGGGAGGGCGAGAAGCTCTTTCTCAAGGGCGAGAAGTGCTTCACCGACAAGTGCGCCATCGAGCGCCGCAACTACCCGCCCGGGCTGCACGGCCAGCGCAGCGGGCGGCTCTCCGGCTACGGGGTACAGCTGCGGGAGAAGCAGAAGGTGCGCCGCATCTACGGGCTGCTCGAGCGCCAGTTCCGCAAGACCTACCACGCCGCCGAGCAGAGCAAGGGCATCACCGGCGAGAGCCTGCTGCAGCTCCTGGAGAGCCGGCTCGACACGGTGACCTACCGCATGGGCTTCGGGTCGTCCCGCAGCGAGGCGCGCCAGATCGTGCGCCACAACGGCATCCTGGTTAACGGCAAGCGCGTCAACATACCCTCGTTCCAGTGCCGTCCGGGCGACGTAATCGAGGTCGCCTCGAAGGCCAAGGAGCAATTGCGCATCAAGGGAGCGGCCGAGGCGGCCGAGGGCCGCGGTTTTCCGGACTGGCTGGAAGTGGACGCCAAGGCGCTCAAGGGCAAGTTCAAGGCGCGGCCGCAGCGCACCGAGCTGCCCTCAACCATCAACGAGTCGCTCGTCGTCGAGCTTTACTCGAAATAATCGTCGCGAGAGGTATCCGAGCCATGCCAAGCACCGCGTTTCTCAAGCCGCGCATCATCGACGTCCAGAACGTCTCGCCGTACCACGCCAAGCTCACCATGGAGCCGTTCGAGCGCGGCTACGGGCACACGCTGGGCAATGCGCTCCGCCGGACGCTGTTGTCCTCGATGCCGGGTTACGCCCCCACCGAGGTCAAGATCAGCGGAGTGCTGCACGAGTACTCGACCATCGACGGCGTGCAGGAAGACGTCGTGGATATCCTGCTGAACCTCAAGGGCGTCGTCCTGAAGATGCACAACCGCGAGGAAGCGCTGCTCTCGCTCAAGAAGTCGGGCGAAGGGGCCGTGACGGCCGGCGACATCGAGCCGATGCACGACGTGGAGATCGTCAACCCCGATCATGTCATCGCGCACCTTGCCTCCGGCGGCAAGCTCGACATGCAGATCAAGATCGAGCACGGGCGCGGCTACATCGCGGCGACGACCCGCCGCACCTCCGCCGAGGAGGGCCGCAGCGTCGGCTCCATCCTGCTCGACGCCTCGTTCAGTCCGGTGCGGCGCGTGAGCTATGCCGTGGAGGCGGCGCGCGTCGAGCAGCGTACCGACCTCGACAAGCTGGTGATCGATGTCGAGACCAACGGCGCGATCGACCCCGAGGAAGCGGTGCGCTACGCCGCCCGCATCCTGGTCGAGCAGCTCACGGTATTCGCGGACCTGAAGGGCCTGCCGACCCAGATCGAGGAAAAGAAGGCGACCCAGATCGACCCGGTCCTGCTCAGGCCGGTGGACGACCTCGAGCTCACCGTGCGCTCGGCGAACTGCCTGAAGGCCGAGAACATCTACTACATCGGCGACCTGATCCAGCGCAGCGAGACCGAGCTCCTGAAGACGCCGAACCTCGGACGCAAGTCGCTGAACGAGATCAAGGAAGTGCTCGCTTCACGGGGGCTTACTTTGGGAATGAAGCTGGAAAACTGGCCGCCCGCGGGCCTGGAGAAAATCCAAGGATGAGAAGTTTAATGATGAGTGCAGAATGCAGAGTGCAGGATGGTGTAAGGCTTTTATTCATCACTCATCACTCATCACTCATCACTAGGGGTATCCAATGCGCCACCGCCACGGACTGAGGAAGCTCAACCGCACCAGCAGCCATCGCCTGGCGATGTTCCGCAACATGGCGAACTCGCTGCTGCGGCACGAGGCGATCCAGACCACCCTGCCCAAGGCCAAGGAGCTGCGGCGCGTGGTGGAGCCCATCATCACGCTCGGCAAGAAGCCTTCGCTCGCCAACCGGCGGCTCGCGTTCAACCGGCTGCGCGACCGCGAGGTCGTGGGGAAAGTATTCGACGAGCTCGGGCCGCGCTACGCCAAGCGCAATGGCGGCTACCTGCGCATCCTGCGCTACGGGTTTCGCAAGGGCGACAATGCGCCGATGGCTTTCGTCGAACTGATGGACCGTACCGAGTCGGGCGCTGAAGCCGTGAAAGGCAAGGACGCGAAGGCTGCACAGGACAACAAGGAGGGGACCAAGAAGGGGTCTAAGAAGGAGGCGGCCGCCAAGGCTGCATAGGTATTACACTGCGTTTTCAAAGCCGGCCGAAAGCCGGCTTTTTTATTTTCAGCCGCCGATGAACGCCGATGGACGCCGCTAAAAGCTGAACTACAAAGGACACGAGGGAACCAACATTTGAACCGCCAAGCTGCCATGCACGCCAGGAGAATCTATATACAGATATGAGCGCATATCGAGATATCCACATCTGGATGGTTCCATATGCCAATATATATTTCCGGCATCCCAAGGGATGCCACCTAACTCAAGTTAGATGCCAACAATCGCGTAGGCCTCTATGGACGCGTTCCAAAAAGTACTGGACTTGATCCCCGAGGCAAGCTACGACCTGATCGCTCGCTTGTTGCCCGGTGGGATCGCTCTCGCATCATTTGCGTCAACTTACAGCGTAGGGTTCTACGGCTAGTTGTCACGAAACTGTCGGCGGAAGTAGCCCTCGTCTACGGGCTTAGCCTCGCTATAGGACTCTTTAGTGCGCTCAACTGCGGTCGCTTCTGGTTCGTTCCCGTGATCTTGCTCGTGCTAGGTTATTTGCGGTCGGTGAGGCTGTGGCAACGTCACGCCACCATTCTCCAGGCCGTTACAGCTCAAGGCTGATGGCTCGCTCTCAAGGGTTGGCATCTAACACCACGCCGCACACGGACGCGCGGGACGTGCCGACGCCTGCGAGCGACAACGCAGCGCGCGCCGGTGGGCGTGAACGTTAATTTGGAGTATCTCTTGGCGCACTTGGCGGCTAATTAAGGGGTTTTCTATTTTCTTCATCGGCATTCATCTGCGTTCATCGGCGGCTAATGATCTTTCTTTTCACTGATTTCGGCGCCGGCGGCATCTACGCCGGCCAGGTCAAGGCGGTGCTGCATCAGCACGCGCCCAAGGAACCCATCATCGACCTG
>JBIOVQ010000305.1:0-11352 GCA_044867805.1 Burkholderiales bacterium
AGCATCGAAGCGTCGCCCGCGGGGATAACGAAGGCGCACTCGCCGTCCGCGCCTACGATTTCCGGCACCGCACCTACCGGTGTCACGATGGCGGCGCAACCGAGCGCCATGGCTTCGACCAGCATATTGGGAAAGCCCTCGCTGTAGGAAATCTGGAGGAACACATCGGTGCCGCGGAGCTTCGCCAGCGCCTCGTCATGGGAAAGGAAATCAAGCAACTTGACGTGCTGGTCGAGCCCGGCGCTCCTGATTTCATCGCGCAGGGAACTGGTTATGGCCATCAGGGTGACGTCGATCCTTATGCCGCGTGCGACCAGTTCCCGTACCGCATCCAATAGCACGTAGGCGCCCTTCTGCTTCTGCGCCCAGCCGCAGTAGAGGAGGAACCGCGGCGCCCTCGGCGGGGGCAAGGTCCGCTTCTCCACCAGGGCTTCAGGCACGAAATTATTCAGGATGACCGTGGGACCCGTGCGTCCGAAGCCGGCCACGTAGTTCTTCCAGTATTCCGACTGCACTATGAAAATCGAAGGCTGTCTCACCGCCCATCGAATCGCGGCGCGCGCCATCTCACCCGACGATTCCCAGAATACGTTGAAATGGCCGCCGATACGAAGCAACGTCGGGCGCCTGAGCATCTTGCCCATCAGCACGTAGAGCAACGCTTCCCAGAAAGTCGGGAAGTCGCTTGCCTGGATCTGAATGATCGCCGGCCGACGTACCGCGACAACCCAGGGATAGGTGACCAGATGCCAGAGGGTGATGAGCATGCCCTGGACGACACGCTTGAAACCGCCGCGGAACACGGCGGAATAGCCATAGTTGTCGCCCTTTACGTCGGGCTTGGCAGGGCGCGAGGTGGTAAAGGGAATGAAGTCGTATTTTTCTCCGAGCGGCGACCTGACCACGTTGCGCATGAAAGTGGTGACGCCGCCCTTGGTCGGCGGCCACGGGCCAACCATCAAGACCCTGGGACGGACTGTGTTCATGTGGCCAGCGCGTCGGGGCCGACCTGGTAGCGGCCGCACCAGGTCTCGAACATGAGTAGCGTCCAAAGCGCGAAGCTCCAATCACGGGTGAGGCGGGCGTGCTCCCCGATGATGCGCTCCAGCGCTTCGCGCTTGAACAGCTGGCCCACCATGGCGCCGGGGGCCAGCAGCTTCTGGCGGATGTAGTCGCCCAGGCTGTCCTTGAACCAGTAGCCGAGCGGAACGGAGAATCCCTGCTTCCCGCGCCAGAGGAAGTCCGCCGGAAAGTAGCGCTCCATGGCCTTCCGCAGCAGGTACTTCTGCCGGCCGTGAGGCAACTTGGTGCTGAACGTCACGCGGTTCATGAGCTCGGCCAGGCGGTGATCCAGGAACGGCGCCCGCACTTCCAGACTGTGCGCCATGCTCATGCGATCCACCTTGACCAGCATGTCGTCGGCGAGGCTGACTGTCTGTTGCCAAAGCGTCATGGCCGCGAGCGGCGAGTGCTGCTGGTCGAAGATGGGAGCGAAAAGCGCGCGATCGTTGGCGGCGGTCGCATACGGCGCGAGATAGGGCGATATGCCGGCGAGATACTCCCGGCGGAACGCAACCTGCTGTTTTGCGACGAAACGATCACCCGCTTCCAGCGCGGCATCCTCGATGTTCCGCGCAAGACGGAGGCGGGCGACGCGCTGGCCCGTGTCGGACGCGGGCATGGACCTGACCGCAGCCACGGCGGCCGACCGGACGAAACCGGGGAGCTTGCGCAGGCGCTCGCTCAACACGTGTCCGCGATACGAATCATAGCCGGCAAACATCTCGTCGCCGCCATCGCCCGACAGGGCCACCTTGACGTGTTGTCGCGTCAACTGCGACAGGTACCAGGTGGGCAGTGCCGAGGAGTCCGCGAACGGTTCATCCACGTGCCAGGCAATCTGTTCGATGATCTCGATGCTCCCCGGCTCCAGCAGAAATTCGTGGTGACGGGTGCCGAACCTGTCCGCCACGTAACGGGCATACTCGCGCTCGTCGTAGCGCGGTTCGTTGAACCCGATGGAAAAGGTCTCGAGCTGCCGCCCGCTTACCTCGTTTGCCAGCGCCACCACGGCAGAGGAGTCGACGCCGCCCGACAGAAAGAACCCGACCGGCACGTCGGATACGAGCCGCAGTCGCACCGAATCCCTCAGGACATCCAGAACTTCGTCGATGATCGCCTTCTCATCGACGAGATCCCCGGTCGGAATCGGCGGCGCCCAGTAGCACCGCTCGCACACATTGGCGCCTTCGGCCTTCAGCCAGTTGCCGGGCTGCAATCGGCGCACACTGCGGAAGATGGTGCGGGGGCCCATCACGTACGAATTCGCGAAATAGTTGTACAGCGCAACGGGATCGAGGCGCTTCTCGACCAGGCCCGCCTCGACCAGCGCCTTCAATTCGGACGCGAGGTAAAGCGTGCCGTTGCGCTCCAGCACGTAGAGCGGTTTTTCGCCGAAGCGGTCGCGGGCGGCGAACACAGATTGGGTGCGTCCATCGTAGATCGCAAAGGCAAACATGCCGTTGAGCCGGTCAACGCACTTTTCGCCCCACACAAGGTAGGCGTGCAGCAGCACCTCGGTATCGGAACGAGTGTTTACCGGATGTCCCGCGGCAGCGAGCTGGTTTCGAACCGCCTGGAAGTTGTAGATTTCGCCGTTGAACACGATCCAGAGCCGCCCGTCCGGCGTGGACATCGGCTGCTGCCCGCCGGTGATGTCGATAATGGCGAGACGGCGGTGCCCCATGACGGCATGCGCGGAGCGTTTCTGCCCATGCTCGTCCGGCCCGCGGTGGCGGATGGCCGTGTCCATCCGGTCGAGCAGGGTCTGATCAGGCAGACGATCGCCCCTCTGGTCGTAAGCGAGAACGAAGCCGCACATCAGCCGATTCTGAACGGGAACCGCGGCTCCATCGTCACGATGCGGCGCTCCGCGATGGACCGCTGTGCGCCGAGCAGCGCCTGCGCCGACACGAGAAAGCTCTCGGTGCGGTCCACCGCACCGGGCGCGCCGGAAAACTGGGCGACCATCGCCTGCAGCATCGCCTTCTGGCCGAGGTCGGGCTGAAACCGGCGCATGCCGCCTCCGCGGCCGCCGCGAAGGACGAGCCGGCGAAATCCGATGATCTGGGCCGAGCGGCCGCCCCCGAGAATGTCGATAGTTTCGCGCTCCAGGCCCTTCTGGCTGCCGCACACGTAGTGCACCACGCCGAGGCCCTGGTTCGCGAATCGCAGCGTGATCGCCCAGCTCTCTCCGAGATGTCCGGGATCGGGCGTGGCGAACGCGCTTATCTCGACCGGCAGGCTCTGCGCGAAATGGATCGCGAGATCGATGAAGTGGCAGACGTCGCCAAATAGAATTCCGCCGCCCTCGACCTCGTCCTGATACCAGCTGTCGGCGGGCACGGCGGCCGCGCGCACGGTGCAGGTTACCTGACGCACCGCGACGCCGCTGAAGTGAGCGAGCGCATGCTGGCTGAGCGAGCTGAAGCGGCGGTTATGGCCGACCCAAAGCGTCGGGCCGTCCGTGCCGCGCTTGCCGAGCGCCGAGGCGATGGGTGCGAGCTGCTCCTCCGTCATGGCGAGCGGCTTCTCGACATAGGCATGCTTGCCGGCTTCAAGCGCTGCAAGAGCGTAGCGGGCGTGGCTGTCGTGACGGGTAGCCACCATGATCGCGTTGATTGCCGGATCGCGAAGCAGCTCACCGGCGTCGGTGGTGGCCTTGCGGAAGCCGTAGCGCCCGGCCAACGCCTCTGCGTTGGGGCCTCTCGTGGTGCAGATGCCCTCGAGAGCCAGGCCCGCGAGCGAGGAGAAGCACGGCATCAGCATGGACTTCGCGTAATTGCCTGCGCCGATTTGTCCGAGCCGCACCGCGCCCCGCGCCTGGTCGCCTCCGAAGGCGACCGTGCGCGGCTGCAACTCGAACACGCCTTTCTCGGGCTCCGGGTACTCGAAGACGATACCTACCGCGTGACTCAGCTCGCCGCTGGCGATCTTGTCGAACACCGGGATCGCCTCCGAGAACGGGAACCGGTGGGTAATGAGCCCCGGCACCGTGAGCTTGCCCTGCGCAATCAGATCGAGGAAAGCCTCCATGTTTCGGTTGGCCGTCCACCGCACATAGCCGATCGGGTAGTCCTTGCCGCGCGTGAAATAGTCGGGGTCGTTGATGCCGGCGCCCATCGCGCGGCTGAACAGAAAGTCGATCTCCTTGCCGAACCAGGTACGCCAGTCGAGCTCGATCGCGGTGTTGCCGAGACAAACCACCCGACCGCGGTCGCGCACGAGCTTCGCGGACAACTCGATCGGTCCGAGGTCCCTGGTCGAGACGGTGAGCAACACCGCATCGACGCCGACCCCGCCGCTGATGCGCAGAGCGTGGTAGAGGGCCTCGTCCAATTCCGGGCCGCAGGCCGCCTCGGCGCCGTTCTGCGCCGCCAGCGCGCACTTGCCCGGGTCGAGATCCACTCCTATCACGCGGCATCCGTTCGCGCGGCAAAGCTGCACCAGGAATTGCCCGAGCAGCCCCAGCCCGATGATCGCCACGCTTTCGCCCAGCTCGAGTTTCGCCTGGCGTATCGACTGGAGCGCGATCGCACCGATGGCGCTCGAGCTCGCGGCCTCGAGGCTCACGTTGGCGGGAACGTGCACCACCAGGTTGCGCGGGACGGCGTTGTACTCGGCGTGCGTCGCCACGCCCTCCCCGATGCACGTCACGCGGTCGCCCACCCGGAACTCGCTCACCTGCGAACCCGCCGCCACTACTGTTCCGGCACAGCTGTAGCCGAGGGTGGTCGGGGCCCTGAGGCGCTCCTGCACCTTGCGGAGCGTGGGAATCAGGCCCTGTTCCCTGAGTGAGTTGAGCACCAGCTTGACCTGATCGGGGCGCTCCTTCGCCTTCTCCGCGAGGCTCATGCGGGCCTGCGAGATCTTCATCTTCTCGGTGCCCACGCTCACGAAGGAGTAATGACTCCGCACCAGCACGTCGCCGGAGCCGAGCGCGGGGATGGGCACCTCGCCGATGTCCAGGGCGCCATCGCGAATGTACTGGCGGACTTGCTTCACGCCGTCCTCGAAAAGGCGGCAGGGGGAAAGGTCATCGCGCGGCGCGGCGCGAGTAGCCGCACTCCTTTCGACAGGCATCGGGAGGGGGGGTAACTGGATCCATTTCCACGAAGGACCGTATGGAGCGCATGACCAAAACCGGAACCAGGCCCAGCCAGCGCCGAGCCCTCTCTCACCCGCCGTATTCCCACGGCGTTTCCGCGATGGTCAACGGCCGGACCTCGTCGCGGCATTCGGCCTCCACCGCGCGCAGGATCACCATTGCGTGATCCCCGTCGGCGTCCACAATCCGTTCGACCTGGCATTCAATGTGCGCGGGGAGACTCGCCAGCACGGGCGCCGAGGTTCTCCCTTCCACGACTGGCTCGCCGTTGATGGTGCCGCGGCCGGCGGCGGTGGGGAAGAAAAACCGGCGGGCGATCTCCTGCTGCCCGTCGCCTACGATATGCAGCACCGCGAACCGGCTTTCCTCCAGGCACTGGAACACGTTGCTTTGCCGCCGTACCGCCGCCATGATCAGGGGCGGCTTGAAGGATACCTGCGACACCCAGGTTACCGTCGCCGCGCCGTAGCGGTCCGCGCTCCGCGACGTCAGCACGTACACGCCGTTTGACAGCAGGCGCAGCGTCTTCTGTCGGACTTTCGCGTCCACCGCGTCACCCCGGCTGACCCGAGCGTTTCCCGCTGACCGACTCCCGGTGTGATCTATCGACCCGGTGCCAGCGCGCCCCGTCGAGTTCCCGGTGCTCGGAAGCTAGGAGGTCGAACAGCAGGCGATCGTACGGCCGGCCGTCGATGTAATGGCATTGCCGCTGCCTGCCGACGAAGCGGAAGCCGAGTCGTTCCATGATCCGCAGCGAAGGGTTATGCTCCACGACCCAGGTATTGATGGTCTGCAGGGCGAGGTCGTGGAACGCGAGCGTCAGGAACTTCGATCCGGCCAGTGTTCCATAGCCCCGGCTGCGGAAGGATTTCTCCCCGGCCGCGCCCCAGAATGTCGCGGTGCTGAAATTGCGCGAAACGCCGTTCAAGCCGCAGATCCCGATCGGGACATCGTCCTGGTCCGTATAGAGCCTCAGAAAATGCGTTTCGCGCTGCGCCATGATCTTGAGCAGCGCGGGCGAAACCGGCTGACTTCCGTTGCCAAAATCCAGCCACTGGTAGTTCTCCTTCCGGGCAAGCCAGCCGGCGGCGAGCTCGAAGCATTCGGGCGAGTCCAGCGGCAGCAGCTTCACGCGGCAAGAATACCGGAGCCGGTTGCCGGCGCTTCTGGGCCTTGCCGGGCGGCGCGTAGTCCAATTGAAACGCAACGCATAGTCCGATCGACGCAGGCGGCGCCCTGAAGGAGAACTGCGACACACTGGTGACCGTCGCCGCGCGTGGTGGTTCCCCGACGTCGACACGCGCACGTCGTTCGACGGCGACCGCAACGCTCTCTGCCTTACGCTCGCGTCCATGTGGCGGTCACGCTGCGGGCTGAACCGCGTATACCCCTGCCCGCCGCGACCTTTCGCTCCGGTGCCAACCCGCCTCGTCGATCTCCCGGTGCTCGGAGGCGAGGAGGTCGAACAGCAGCCGATCATAGAGCCTGCCGTCGATGCAGTGGCATTGCCGCAGCCTGCCGACGAACCGGAAGCCGAGGCGCTCGATGGTGCGCAGCGACGGATTTCGGTCCGCGGCCCACGTATTGACCGCGTGCAGGCCGAGGTCGCGGAACGCGAGCGTCATGAGCTTTGAGCTCGCGATGGTCGAATACCCGCGGTTGCGGAACGATTTGTCCCCGGACACCCCCCAGAATGTTGCGGTCCTGAAGGTGCGGTCCACGTTGGTCAGCCCGACGATCCCGATGGGTGTGTCGTCGTGATCCGGCGTATACACCCTCATGAAATGAGTTCCCCGCTGCAGCATGATCCGAATCACCGCGGGCGTGAGGGCCTGCGTCCCGCTTCCGAAATCCAGCCACTGGTGGTTCTCCTTGCGCGCCAGCCAGCTCGCCACCAACTCGATGGACTCGGGCCTGTCGAGGGGCAACAGCTTCATGTTTCGATGCCCCGTTCAGCGGCCGAAATCGCTTCGCCGCGCCGGAGCGTTTCGTGGGCAGCGGTCAGACCTGGTGCTTCGGGTACCATGCAAGCTCGTACTCCGACTACCAGCAAATCCCTTCGTAGACGCCGGCGATGCTGCGCGACTCGGAGATGCGGACGAAATCGACAATCGTCTGCCCGTCGCCGAGGCGCCTGGGGACGTCGCGAAACTCCGGCGCCGCGTTGCCGATGACGATGGTGCCCGCATGGTCGAGAACTTCGTCGATGCTCGGGACCATCAGGCGCGAGATATGCGGGACGCGGTTGAGGATGTAGTCGCGGTTCGCTCCGTGGATGCTCGCGAGCCTGACATTGCTGTCGTACAGTCGCAGGTCGTAGCCTTTTCCGAGCAGTCGCTCGGCCAGCTCCACCACCGGGCTCTCGCGCAGGTCATCGGTGCCCGCCTTGAAGCTGAAACCGAGAATGCCGACTTTCCTGCTCTCTTTTTCGATCACGGCCTGCACGCCGCGCTCGATCTGCTGCTCGTTGCTCGGCAGGATCGCGCCGAGGATCGGCAGCGAGACATCGAGCGTTTTCGCCTTGTGCAGCAGCGCGCGCAGGTCCTTCGGCAGGCACGAGCCGCCGAACGCGAAACCCGGCTTCAGGTAACTCGGCGAAAGATTGAGCTTGGTGTCCTGGCAGAAGATGCCCATCACGCGGTGCGCATCCACCTCGAGCGCCTTGCAGACGTTGCCGACCTCGTTGGCAAAACCCACCTTGAGCGCGTGCCACGCGTTGTCCGCGTACTTGACCATCTCCGCGGTCTCGATGTCGGTCCGGATGAGCGGCCCCGGCATCCCCGTGTAAAGGCTCGCGAGCAGGTCCCCGCTCGCACGGTTGAGCTCGCCGATGACAGTCTTGGGCGGGTTGTGGTAGTCGTGAACGGCGCTGCCTTCGCGCAGGAATTCCGGATTGATGCAGATGCCGAACTCGACGCCGGCGCGCTTGCCGGAATGCATCTCGAGCGTCGGAATGACGACTTCACGCATGGTTCCGGGCAGCATCGTGCTGCGCACCACCACGGCCGGCGCTCCGTGATGCAGCTTGAGCGTCGACCCGATCTGCTCGCATACGCGGCGCACGTATTTCAGTTCGATGTCGCCGTTGCTGCGGCTGGGCGTCCCCACGCAGATCAGATACAGATCGGTCTGGCGGAACGCAGGAGGGGCGCTTGTCGTCGCGGATAGCCGGCCGGCGGCCACCTGCCGTTCTATGATGTGGCCGATGTCTTTTTCGATGATGGGGGTCCTGCCGGCGTTGATGAGATCGACCTTTCTCTGCTCCGGATCCACGCCGATGACCTCATGGCCCTGCTGGGCAAGGCAACCCGCCGACACCGTCCCGACGTAGCCGAGACCCCAAACGCTGATTTTCATGACGCCTCCTATGGCCGCAGCAAACCGCCCGGCGCGGCCGCACGTTGCGGAGAACTGCCGGGCCCCCCGGGTCGCGGAGCGCGCTTACCCGGCGGCACCGGCACCCGTCACAGCCTAGACGGGCTCTTTGACGCCCGTGCTCCGGTGGAGGGGTGGTATGTAGTCCAACCGGATCAGCAGGTAATCCGCGTTTGGAGAACGATTTCACCCTGGAGCCTGGCCCGCCAGGCGATGGTGGGGGCCGGTCGCTTGTCGTCGTAGCGCCTCGACACCCAGCCGCAGATCGGCGCGGTGCTGCCGCAAGAAACCTGCGTGGATGCCTGCCCCGCCTGCGGAAGTCTCAGGAGAAGGGTCTTCCCCCCCTGGCTCACCGCCCAGCCGTCCGGGGCTGGATCGACCTGGCAGCGCTCGCTGCAATGGAAGAACAGCTCGATGTCGTGCTGCCCCGCCATTTGCAGGGCGTCCTCGATGACCACCTGCCGCGTCCGCTTCTCGAGGCTGATTCGCCGCCGGTGCACGACCGGATCGGGCAGCTGCGCGTAGCCGTCGTGCCAACCCTCGAACACGTCGCGTTCCTCCGAGGGCCGCCACAGAGTGCATCGGGCGTCCGCCTTCCTGAGCCACATGAAGTTTCCGCCGGACTCCGACTGGTCCTTGCCGTCGACGCGCACGGTGTTGTGGGCGGCGGTGCCGCGAAAGTAGCGGCGCCACGGGCCGTGGGTGTGATAGGCGTAGGTACCCGGGTCAATCAGGAATTCCTTGCCCGCGACGGACAGGGTGAAGGCGAGCGCGTCGGCGTGGCCATGCGCAGCCAGCTCCAGATATCCAAGGGGGCCGGCATCGGCAACCAGCCGGATCTCGTTCTCGGTCTCGAAGTTGCAGCCGAGGATGTAATAGCCGCCGTGGGTGAACGCACGCCGGACCGGCAGCTGCTCCCGGGTGCCGCCGAGCAGCTCGAACGCGGCATCGGCGCCCTCGCCGACGAGCCAGCGGGTCCCGTCGTCGAGCTTGCCAGCCTTCGCCTTGAAGGCGGCCCGGCGGAACAGGATCGCGCCGGTCGCGAGCAGCGAGCGGTATTTGCGGTGCCCGTCGTTCGGGGCGAGCCGTACGACGAGCCCGTCGTCGGAATCACCGAGCATGGGAACGTTGCCTCCGACATCCACGATCGACGCGAGATACTCCATCATTGCCTCGATGCGGGACTCGAACGCCGCCGAGAATTTCTTCCCGTTCGCGCGGCCGGCGAACAACGGGAGCACAAGCAGTTCGAGCTCGAACTGCTGATACGACACGGCCTGCTCGCGATTGACGCCGTCCGGGGCGTTCTGCAGCAACGCCTCCCGTTCGAGGACCGCCTTGGCCTCCTCGGCCCACCCGCGCGCCTCCGGCCAGAAGGGCCAGGTGACGGCCGCGATGAACAACCCCGCTGCTTCGCCAATGAGGTGATTGCCCGCCGACGAGTAGAGCGAGAAGTGCCTGCGGATGAACTGCGCATGCTGGTGGACGGATTCCAGCCACCGGCGGCTGAAGCGCGCGCCCTCGGCATCCTCGAAGAGCGGCGAAGACGCCCCGCCCAGGAGCTGCCAGGCCACGGACCAGTTGATCAGCCTGATCGCCAGCTCGAGCGTGCTCGACCAGTTGGGCCCCATCCGGAACGGGCAGGCGGCAAACCAGCTCTCCAGATGCTCGCGGATGACGCCGAAATAACGAGGGTTTCCGCTCAGGGCATGCGCCTGAGCGAGCGTCACGAGATGCAGATGCCGGTTGGGTTCCCAGAGATATTTGATATCACCGACGATCCCGGGATTGCGATAGTTGAGCAGTTTGCCGAAAGTGAGCGGCGCCTCGACGCCGGTCTTGGGGTCCCGGTTCCAGCGTGGAGGCGAGCCAAGCTCGACGTCTTGCAGGGCAAAGACATCGAACCTGCCGGCGACAATGCGGTCCGCGGCCTCCAGGTAACGCGCCGCGTTCGCCTGCGCCGGCGCGCGAATCCAGGGACGGGACGCGCGCGTGATATCCGGGGACGGGGCCGCCGCGGCGCCCAGGAGGCCCAAACGTTCCCCCTGCATCGCCAGCGCCTGCAGCACGCGATGGTGTATCTCCGCACGCGTCATGCAGCGCAAACGGTTGACGTACCAGCGCAGCCGTTCGGTCACGCCGGCAGCGGCCGCATCCCGCGGGCGCGCGTCGGCACTGTCATGCTCAGGCATATTGTCGATGCCAGACTTCAAGGTTCAGCAGCGCCCACAGCAGCTTTTCGTGGTTCTGCCCGCCGTTCAAGTGCTCGCCCAGCACCTGGTCGAGGGTCCGGGCGTCGTAATAGGCCCGAGTGATGGACGATGCGCCCTGAAGGTGATCGACCAGGAAGTCGCGCATCTTGCCGCGAAACCATTCATTGACCGGGACACGGAAGCCCACTTTGGGCCGCGTCAGGATGCGTTCGGGAATCAGCCGCTTGCCAGCCTCCCGCAATATCCACTTGCGGGACCATCCCCTGACGCGGAACTTGTCGGGAAGCGAGGAGACGAACGCAACCAGCTCGTGGTCAAGAAAGGGCACGCGCGCCTCGATCGAGGCGGCCATGGTCATGCGGTCGCCGCGCTCGAGGAGATTATCCGGCAGCCAGCTCGTCTGGTCGAAGTAGAGCATGCGTCTCAATGGGCTGCTGCGCGGATCCGCGTCGAAGGGTGGCGCATCGGTAACCGGTGTGCCGTTCAGCCGCAGGACCGAGAGCCGGTCGCGCTCGGTTCGGTTGAGGGCGCCGAACCAGCGCACGTAACGCTCGCGCCAGTCCTCGATGTTCAGGTTGGTTACGGCCGTCTTGATCC
>JBIOVQ010000306.1:0-5811 GCA_044867805.1 Burkholderiales bacterium
GCCTGCGGCACATCGCCCAGCCGCGCCCAGTCGAGCGCCGACCGGCACCAGATCTGTTTCTTCGGCTTCAGCTGGGCCCGCTGGCGTATAGTCCCCAGGCGCAGCCCGTAGATCCTCTGGTCGGACACTCCCGTCGAATATACGGGCGTGCCGCACTCGGGGCAGAACGCCTGGACGCGCGGAGTGCCGCTTTCGGCCGTCTTCTTGACGTAGCTCTTCACCTTCCCGCCGCTCAGCTTGAACGTCTCCTTCGGCGCCTGGACCACGACGCGATAGGGAGCGCCCGTCAGGTTCTGGCAATCGGTGCAATGGCAGACCGTCACTTTCTCCGGGTCGATCTCCGCGGTGAAAGTGATGCTTCCGCAATGGCAGCCGCCGTCGATCTTCATATCACACGCTCCTATTCGCAATCGCTGTTGGTGCTAATCGGCGTAGGCTGAGACATCACCCGAAGGATGAGGGATGAAGGATGAGGGATGACCCCGCGCTACGCGCGATTCTTGAATGTCCCGACCTCTCGTCACCTTCGGTCGGAAGTTCCGGCCGGACGTCAGTGAAAGGGCGGGTCAACTCTGGGTCACGCGAAGCGTGACGGTCATCCTTCATCCTTCCGCCTTCATCCTTCGTTTCAATGATAATGCGCCGATGCCGGCGTTGACCCGCCATCTCCCCGAAGAACGCGACACGCTCGCCTTCGGCGCCGCCCTCGCCCCCCACCTGGTCCCGGGCATGGTGATCTACCTCTCGGGGGAGCTGGGGGCCGGCAAGACCACCCTGGCCCGGGGCATCCTCCGGGGGCTGGGTTATGACGGCCGGGTCAAGAGCCCCTCTTTCGCGCTGGTTGAACCTTACAAGTTTTCTAGGTTATACTTGTATCACTTTGATTTTTATCGGTTCACCTCTCCGAGAGAATTAGGAGAGGCCGGGTTCAGGGAGCATTTCGGTCCCGATTCGGTCTGTCTCGTGGAGTGGCCGGAAAATGCCGCCGGGATGCTGCCCGCGGCGGACTTGAGAATAACAGTGAAGATCGTTGGCTCGGGGAGACAGTTGGAGATAGACGCCGATACGGAGACCGGAAGGCGTTGTATAGCGCAGCTTACTCGGTAGCACCCCCGCGCGGCCGCGCAGCAGCCCGGCCGTCCCTCTTTTTTACCGTTCTTTCCCTGTCGGTCCTCTGGCTCGGGGATGCGCTCGAGCCCGCGGTGGCGCAGACGGCCACCCAGATCAGCGCGGCCCGGGTTTGGCCGTCGCCGGACTACACCCGCGTCACCCTCGAGGCGCCGGCGCAGCTCAAGTACGGCGTGCTGAGCCTCAAGAATCCCGACCGGCTGGTGCTTGATCTCGAGGACATCGAAGGCACCCCCGCGCTCAGCGAGCTCGCCGACAAGGTGAGCCCGCACGATCCTTACATCACGGGCATCCGCATGGGACGCTTCAAGCCCGGTGTCCTGCGGGTCGTGCTCGATCTGAAGAGCGAGGTGAAGCCGCAGGTGTTCACGCTCCCGCCGATCGGGGAATACGGCCACCGCCTGGTGCTCGACCTCTACCCGCTGGTGCCGGCCGATCCGCTGCTGGCGCTGCTCGACCAGCTCGAGAAGCCGCAGGCGCTCGCCGCTCCCGGCGACGGGCAGTCCCCGCCGCTCCCGGCGCCACCGGCCGCGGGCAAGCCGTCCGCGCGCCCGGTTCCCGCGCGTCCGGCCGAGCGCCTGATCATCGTCGCGGTGGATGCCGGGCACGGCGGCGAGGATCCGGGCGCGCGGGGCCGCGGCGGCACCTATGAAAAGAACGTGACGCTCGCGATCGCGAGGAAGCTCAAGGAGCGCATAGACCAGGAAAAGAACATGCGCGCCTTCCTGATCCGCGAAGACGACTACTACATCCCCCTGCACATGCGCGTGGCGAAGGCGCAGCGGGTGCGCGCCGACCTGCTGGTTTCGATCCACGCGGACGCCTTCGTCCGGCCGCACGCCCGCGGCTCGTCGGTGTTCGCGCTGTCGGAGCGGGGGGCGACCTCCGCCGCGGCCGGCTGGCTCGCCAGGCAGGAGAACGCCGCCGACATGATCGGCGGCGTCAACCTCGAGGGCAAGGACCGCTACCTGAAGATGACGCTCGCCGACCTCTCGCTGTCGGCGCAGATCAACGACAGCCTCAAGCTCGCGCGCGCGGTGCTGAGCGAGCTGGGCGGAGTGAATACCCTGCACAAGTCGAGCGTCGAGCAGGCCGGCTTCGCGGTGCTGAAGGCGCCCGAGATCCCGTCGATCCTGGTGGAGACCGCCTTCATCAGCAATCCGGAGGAAGAGCGCAAGCTCCGCAGCGACGCCTACCAGAAGAAAATGGCGGAAGCCGTGTTCACGGGGATCAAGCGCTATTTCGCGCAGAACCCGCCGCTGGCGCGCGACCGCGTCGCCCAGCTGCGCGGTGACGAATTGGCGCGGTGACGCTCCCACCACCCCGGCGCTGTTCGTCACGCCTCGCGCCGACCAATACCAAGCTCCAAACTCCAAATCCCAAACAAATCCCAAATGACAAATTCCAAACGTTTGGTGCTTGGTACCTGGAGCTTGTTTGTTACTTGGTGCTTGGAATTTGGTGCTTGTCGGATGACGTGTGGAAGTCGAACGAGGATAATCGATTGACGGCGGGAGGGACCGTTTGAACAGGACGGTCCCAGCTTGAAACGACTCCTAGCGCTACTACTCCCCCTTCTCCTTGCTGTCTCCCCCGCTCTCGCGGACATCCGCGGGAAAGTCGTGTCCATACACGACGGCGACACGCTGACCGTGGTGATCGATCGCCGCCAGGTGCGCGTCCGCTTGACCGATATCGACGCGCCCGAGCTGGGCCAGCCCTTCGGCACGCGCTCCAGGCAATCGCTTTCCGAGATGTGCTTCGGAAAGCAGGCCATGCTCGAGGTGCGCGGGCAGGATCGCTATCGCCGCACCCTGGCGCGGGTCACCTGCGCCGGCACGGACGCCAGCGCCGAGCAGGTGCGGCGGGGCTATGCGTGGACCTTCACGCGCTACGCCCGCTCGAGCTCGCCCCTCTACGCCCTGGAAAATGAAGCGCGCATGAACCACCGCGGGCTGTGGGCCGACCCGGCTTCCATTCCACCGTGGGAATGGCGGCGCAATGGGCGGCAACGGATTGCCGCCCTAAGGATGAAGGATGACCGTCAAAGCGCTCAGTCGAGGGCTTTGACTATGTCTTCCACCACCTTCTTCGCGTCGCCGAACACCATCATCGTCTTGTCCATGTAGAAGAGCGGGTTGTCGAGGCCGGCGTAGCCCGCCGCCATGGAGCGCTTGTTGACGAGGACGGTCCGCGCCCTGGCGACCTCGAGTATCGGCATGCCGTAGATCGGGCTGCCCTTCTCGTGCGCGAGGGGGTTCACGACGTCGTTCGCGCCCAGCACCAGCGCGACGTCGGTCGTGCCGAACTCGCTGTTGATGTCCTCCATCTCGAATACCTGGTCGTACGGCACTTCGGCTTCCGCCAGCAGCACGTTCATGTGCCCCGGCATGCGCCCTGCGACGGGGTGGATCGCGTAGCGCACGCTGACCCCCTTCGCGGCGAGCTTGTGCGCCATCTCCTTGACCGCATGCTGGGCGCGCGCCACCGCCAGGCCGTAGCCCGGCACGATGACCACCGATTCCGCGTTGGCCATGAGGAAGGCCGCGTCGTCCGCGGAGCCCGAGCGCACCGTCTTCTGCTCCGCGCCGGCCGCCGCCGCGCCCTCGGCCGCCCCGAAGCCGCCCAGGATGACGCTGATGAACGAGCGGTTCATCGCCCTGCACATGATGTAGGAGAGGATCGCGCCCGAGGAGCCCACCAGCGAGCCCGCCACGATCAGCATCGTGTTGTTGAGCGAGAAGCCGATGCCCGCCGCCGCCCATCCCGAGTACGAGTTCAGCATCGAGATCACCACCGGCATGTCGGCGCCGCCGATGGGGATGATGATGAGGAAGCCGAGCAGGAAGGCGATCGCGGTCATGACGATGAACGGCGTCCAGCCCTTGCCCTCCGCCATGAAGAAGGCGACGCCGAATCCGATCATCACCAGCGCCAGCACCAGGTTGAGAGCGTGCTGCCCCTTGAACACCACGGGCGCGCTGGAGAAGGGCCGGAAATGCCTGCCGAGGCCGGCGAGCTTGCCGAAGGCGATGACCGACCCCGAGAAAGTGATGGCGCCGACGAAAGTGCCGATGAAGAGCTCGAGCTTGTTGCCGGTGGGCAGGGGGTCCGGCACGTTGAACGCGGCCGGGTTGTTGACCGCGGCAACGGCGATGACCACCGCGGCCATTCCCACCAGCGAGTGCATCGCCGCGACCAGCTCGGGCATCTGCGTCATCTGCACCCTGCGCGCGACGAGCGTGCCGATGACCGCGCCGATGGCGATGCCGAGCACGATCAGGCCGTGGTTCTCGACGATCGCGAGCGTGAACAGGATCGCGATCGCCATCCCCGCGATGCCGAAGGCGTTGCCGCGCCGCGCGCTCTCCGGGCTCGACAGGCCCTTCAGCGCCAGGATGAAGCACACCGAGGCGACGAGATACCACAGGGTGAGGAGATTCGCCGTCACCTTTTCTGTCCCAAGGCGTGATTCGTGATTGGTGATTGGTGATTGGTCATGCTCATTCCTTGCCGCCTTTCGGCGTCTTCTTCTTGAACATCCCCAGCATGCGCTGCGTAACAGTGAAGCCGCCGAAGACGTTGACTGCCGCGAGCATGACGGCGACGAAGCCGAGGATCGAGCCGAAATCGACCGTTTCCGGGCCGGCGGCGAGGATCGCGCCGACGATGATCACGCTGGAGATCGCGTTGGTGACGCTCATCAGCGGCGTGTGCAGCGCCGGCGTCACGTTCCAGATCACGTGGTAGCCGACGAACACCGCCAGCACGAATACCACCAGGTTTATAACAGTGGGGTCAACGGTTCCGGTCATGTCCTAGCCCTTCAAATGCGTGATTCGTGATTTGTGATTCGTGATTCGGCTCCCCTCCTGCCAGAGGAGGGGTGGCTGCAGAGCAGCCGGGGTGGTGGGAGTCAACCCGCCTGACCAGTCACGCTTCATCAGTCACGCCTCACCAGTCACGCTCTATCAGTCACGCATCACTTGCGAAGCAGCTCGCCCCCGTGGGCGAGCAATGAGCCGGCGACGATCTCGTCGTCGCGATTGAGGTTGAACGCCCCCGTCTTCGCGTCGAGCATCAGGGCGAGGAAGTTGAGCAGGTTGCGCGCGTAGAGCGCGCTCGCGTCGGCCGCCGCCATGGCCGGCAGGTTGGAGTAGCCGATGAGATGCACGCCGTGCTTCACCACCGTCCTGTCCTTCTCCGACAGCGGGCAGTTGCCGCCCTGCTCCACCGCCATGTCCACGATGACCGAGCCGGGCTTCATGCTCTTCACCATGTCCTCGGTGACGAGCACCGGCGCCGGCCGGCCGGGTATGAGCGCCGTCGTGATCACGATGTCGGCCTGCTTGATGCGCTCGGACACCAGCGCCGCCTGCCGCTTGCGGTAGTCGTCACCCATCTCCCGCGCATAGCCGCTCTGCCCCTTCGCCAGCTCCTTCTCGGCGTCGGTGAGCGGCACTTCGATGAATTTCGCGCCGAGCGACTCGACCTGCTCCTTGGTTTCCGGGCGCACGTCGGTCGCCTCCACGACCGCGCCGAGGCGCCTCGCCGTGGCGATGGCCTGGAGGCCGGCGACACCCACGCCCATCACCACGACGCGCGCCGCCTTCACGGTGCCGGCGGCGGTCATCAGCATCGGCATCAGCCGCTGGTAGGCGTTGGCGGCGAGCATGACCGCCT